>JAIVYS010000045.1:0-7728 GCA_048635325.1 Candidatus Bathyarchaeota archaeon | reverse complement strand
TCCTAGCTCGGGATCTATCATATTCAACGGACTTGACATAACAGACCTGAGTCCGGATAAAGTATGTAAACACGGGATCGCCAAGACATTCCAGCTCGTGCAGTCCTTTCCAGAACTCACGGCAATTCAAAATGTCCTTGTAGGGGCGGTGTTCGGTAATTCAGATAAAATCAGTATGGTAGAAGCCCGGGAGAAAGCGAAAAGGAATCTTGAATTTATCGGCTACCCGATGAATAAAATGAATTACCCGGTGAAAAACCTGACTGTTGTATTCTGCAGAAGCAAAAAAGCTTGCAGAAGTTGCAGGCATGCCGGCAAAGTGGGCTGTGTCAGCAAAAAAAATCAGGCAGTCAAAATCAATAACCCTTTGGCTTGGCCTCAAAAAACCGCTGAATGCCCTTAGCTACAAGGGTTCTGAGGTCTGGTTCAGCAAAGGAATCTCCTACTGGGCAATGCCTGTATCAAATTACGATCCTCACCTTGCGCCAAAAGGAAAGCAATTGGTTGGGTTTAGCACATTCATACCCTATGAAGAAGACGCCGCAGCATATGAGAAAAAGCTTCTTGAAACAATCTGTTCTGCAATACCCGAAGTTAAGGATAATATTGAAATGAAACACGTGCAGATAATGGTTCCTGAGAAAGGTGCGGTTTCTGTTGGGGTAAAATTCCCGCCTGTAAAGACACCAATCAAAAACCTATACCTTGTCGGGACAGATGCTGACATGAGAAGCATGGGCATAACACGGGCATCTTATTCTGTCATCGAGATGCTAAAGATTTACAACTCAAAGAAAACCCCTCAAACTAAGCATGCTTCGCAAATCCGTTATCGACGAGAACTTTTGCGGCCTTTGAAGGGCATTCGACAACGTCTCCCTGCTTCCATGGCCCGTGTGCGGCGAGGTCTTCTGCAATAAAAGAAGGAGTCTCCTTTAATACTTCAAGGCGCACTTTTTCAGATTTTTCTTTTGAAGGCTCTTTTTGCACCTCAACTTTCTCCTGCAACGGCACTGATGCTTCGTCTAAAGTGCTATACTTCTCTTTTTCCTGTTTTTCGTCAGCCGATTCTTTCTTGGGATTGCTTTTTTTTTCAAATATATTTCCAATCATATCGCGGTGTACTTTCAAAATAGATTGTGCTGCCTCAAAAAGCTCCTTCTCCTCTGGCAAAAGGTTTTCAGGGGCAATGCCTGCGCTGACAGCCATCGCAGCAAGCTCAAGGACTTTCTGCTCGCGCCGCTCAAGTATGTATTTTATCACAGGCAGGGTGCTTTCAGCATCTTTTTGCCCGCCTTTGCGCGCAACATAGTCTGAAAGAGTGTTGTAGAACCCGTCTGGTAGCTTTTCGAGCCTTCTTGGTGCGCGCTCCTTTTTCTGCAACTCCCTTAAATATGCAAACGTAAGCACTGATGCCATAAAGAACTTTGGAAAGAAATCAATAAAAATTATGCCTTAGTTTGCCAAATCTATAACCGCCCAACATATTCGGCTTCTTAAACAGACTTTGTGAAAGCATAGTAGAGAAGGGCAATCATAAGAATACCTATTGCCAGAAGAAACCACATGCCGTAGTCCGTAAGATTCATTTGCGCCTTGCACACTTTATTCATGAGCCGCGTCCGTATGCCCCTCATCAAAAATACTTGATTTCAGCACTTATATTATTTGCTACTGAACTAGATTTATGTGGATCAGTAAATACGCCCCAAAAACACTTGATGCATTCTCAGGAAACCCCGGAGCTGTAAATGAGGCATCTAAATGGATTGATTCATTGCCTGCCAAACGCGGTGAAGGACTCATTCTTTACGGCCCTACAGGGACAGGAAAAACAACATTCGTGCGCCTTCTCTGCAAGGAAAACAGCCTCGCGCTTATTGAAAGCAATGCAAGTGAGCTAAGAAGCAAAGCCGGTATAAACAAAACATTCGCCAGTGCATCAAGCCAGGCAACCCTGTTCTTTAAGGGAAAAGTCATATTTTTTGATGAGGCAGACGCAATCAGCGGCAGTAGTGACCGCGGAGGCGCAATCGCAATCGCAGGCATAATAAAGAACTCACGCCACCCTGTTATTCTTGCTGTAAACGACCTCTACAACCCCAAGCTTCGCGCAATAAGGAATATGTGCAAAAAGATAAATTTCACAAAAGTGCACCCTGCAACCATTACAAGACGCCTGAAGGAAATCGCGGCATCAGAAAAAATCACAGTTGATGAAAAGATTTTTGACGCAATCTCGCGCACTGCAAACGGTGACCTGAAGGCCGCTATAAACGATTTTGAGGCAAATGTGCTTGGCAAAAAGGATGTTTCTTATTCAGAGCTGATAAAAGACAACTGGAGAGACAATGAGTCATCAATTTATGACACAATAAAGATAATATTCAAGACACTTTCTGCGGAAAACGCGCGCGAGGCAATGTATACTGCCGAAGTACCGCCAGACGAAGTGCTTGAATGGCTGCGCGAGAATGTGCCTTATGAATACCAGAAAAAAGAGGATAATGCAAAGGCGTACAACTATCTCTCGCGCTCAAACGTCTTTCGAGGCAGAATCATTCGCGCCCAGTACTGGCGCTATCAGGCATATGCAAGTGACCTCATGTCTGTCGGGGTTGCTGTGTCCAAGAAAGAAAGGTACACAAAGTTCTTCAAATACCAGTACCCCTCAAAAATACGGAAAATGGGGCAAAGCAAGATTGCACGGGCGCAGATGAATGCGTTTTTGTCAAAGATTGCACCGCACCTGCACACAAGCAAGAGAGAAGCAAGAAAGTACGGATTTTTGTTCTCTGCAATGCAGGAACACGCGCCTGAAGCATGGAAAAAGATAGAAGAAGAAATTGAAGCATAAATCTTTTCAGGGCTTCAGGAGAAAGGTTTATATTTTTACTCAAACATGAAAAAATACCTTCTTTTAACGTGCATATTGTTATAATTGGATAAAGGTGATTTGATGAAAGTAAAGCCATTAGAAAACAGAATCCTCATAAAGCCAAGAGAGGCTGAGGAGAAAACAGAAGGGGGAATATATCTTCCTGATTCTGCAAAGGAAAAAACGCATGACGGAACTGTTGTTGCTGTCGGCGAAGGAAAAGACAACAAAAAGCTTCCGGTATCTGTCGGTGACAAGGTCATGTACGAAAAATACGGTGGCACAACCGTAAAACTGGACGGCAAAGAACACATCCTGATGGATGTAAAAGATGTTCTTGCAATAATAGAATAAAAAGGTGAATTATATGATTTCGCACAATGATGTTGGGATGACTCATCATCCCAGAACAAAAATAGGAGAGGTGTTCTGAGATGGCAAAAGAAATTATTTTTGATGAAAACGCAAGAAGCGCGCTCATGCGCGGCGTAAACAAGCTTGCAGACACAGTTCGGATAACGCTTGGCCCGAAGGGGCGAAATGTTGTACTTGCAAAAAGCTATGGCAGCCCTGTGATAACAAATGACGGGGTTACAATCGCAAAAGAGATTGAGCTTTCAGACGCGTATGAAAACATGGGCGCAAAGCTTGTGAAAGAAGTTGCAACAAAAACACAGGATGTTGCAGGCGACGGAACAACAACCGCAACACTTCTTGCGCAGGCAGTGCTTTCAGAAGGGCTGAAAAATGTCACAGCAGGGGCAAACCCAATGGACATAAAGCGCGGCATAGACTCTGCAACAAACGCTGTTGTTGAATATATCGAGTCAAAAAGCTCTCCTGTTGACACTCATGAGAAAATCATGCAGGTGGCAACAATTTCTGCAAACAATGATGAGGAGATAGGAAAACTCATCGCTGATGCTATGGAAAAAGTCGGAAAAGGCGGCGTCATAACAGTTGAGGAAGCAAAGTCTTTTGAGACCTCACTTGATGTTGTTGAGGGCATGCAATTTGACAGAGGATTCATGTCACCTTACATGGTGACTGACGCCCATAAGATGGAAGCTGTCCTTGAGGATGCGCTTGTGCTTCTTTATGACAAGAAAATAGACTCTGCGCAGGACATCGTACCAATCCTTGAGCAGGCTGCGCAGGAGAGAAAGCCTCTTTTGATTGTGTCTGAAGACCTTGAAGGAGATGCGCTTGCCACAATTGTAATAAACCTAATCCGTGGCGGGCTTAAAGTTGTTGCAGTAAAGGCTCCCGGCTTCGGGGACGAGCAGAAAGACATGCTTGAGGACCTCGCAATCCTTACAGGCGGAAGAGTCATAAGCTCTGAGAAAGGCATGAAGCTTGAGAGCACAAAGCTCTCTGATCTTGGCAGCGCAAAGACAATCCGCGTTGACAAAGAAAAGACAATCATTGTCGGCGGTGCAGGAGATGCTACAGGCATCAGCGCACGCGTCAAGTCACTGCAGGCAGAGATTGCCCGCACAGATTCTGACTACAAGAAAGAAGACATCCAGAAAAGGATGGCAAAGCTTTCAGGCGGTGTTGCAGTCATAAATGTCGGCGCCCCGACAGAGACTGAAATGAAAGAAAAGAAGATGCGCCTTGATGACGCGCTTCACGCAACACGCGCAGCAGTTGATGAAGGTGTTGATGCCGGTGGCGGTGCAACACTTGTCAAGGCAATCAAGGTCGTGGACAAGCTTGCAATTGAAGGTGACCAGAAAATCGGCGCAGGAATTGTCAAGCGCGCACTTCTGTGGCCTGCAAGGCAGATTGCGGAGAACGCAGGCGACGAGGGTGCAGTCATTGTCGAGCGCCTGAAGAGCGAGGCTGAGAACATCGGCTACAATGCAAGGACAGGAAAGTTCGAAGACCTTGTAAAGGCAGGTGTCATTGACCCTGCAAAGGTTGTCCGAAGCGCACTCCAGAATGCATCAAGCATTGCAGGAATGATGCTCACGACAGAAGCGCTTGTTGCCGATATCGAAGACAAAGACAAGGGCGGCGACATGCCTGCAATGCCACCGGGCGGAATGCCCGGAATGGGTGGTATGGGCGGCATGATGTAATAGCCGGATTTAACTAACAGCAGAAAGCAGGGCTTGAAGCCCTGTTTCTGTTCTTTTTTTTACTTATGATATTTTCTTCTATTAAGAATCGCAAATGCGCGATAAATTTGCTCGAGAAGAAGCACTCGCGCAATCTCGTGCGTGAATGTCATCTTTGAGATGCTAATTGTCTGCTTTGATTTTGAAATGATCTCTTCTGAAAGCCCGTATGCGCCTCCGATTACAAATATTGCATCAGGATTTTCTTTGATAAGCCCTGCAAAGTTTTCTGATGTGTATTCTTTTCCGCGCGCATCAAGCACAAAAAACTCCTTTCCTTTTGTTGCAGACAATATGTTTTCTGCCTCTTTTTTCTTTATTTGTTCAGGGCTATTCTCTTTCTGTTCCTTAAGAGACAATATTTCTATTTTGGAAAAAGATTTTATCCTCTTTAGATAGTTATCTTCCTGCGCACGGAACATCTTGTTGCGCCCGACAGAAATTATTTTTAGCATAATCCCTTTGAGTAAAGTCATCTATAAAAATGACAAAAAACAAGATTCTTGAGTATGGTTGACATCAGGAAACTCCGGCAGGATCTGAAACATAAGAAAGAATACTTTCTGAATGACGCAAGCGATTTTTTCATATTTAATATTGTGGCAATACTCGGAACGCTTGTGTTCTACAGGCAGACGCAGGACGAATTTGCAGCGACACTGATACTTTCTGTGCTTTGGGTGTTTTTCTGGAAAGAGTCAGACCTGCTCGGCAAGGTGTTTCTTGTCTCAGCATCAATCATAGGGTATGCGCACGAGTTAATCGGCGTGCAGGCAGGATACTTTACTTATCTTGGCGGCTTTTTCGGCGGCGTGCCGATATGGATTTTTCCCGGATACGGGGTAATGTTCTGGGCAAGCTACCACTTCTGGAGCATCTTTGAAAAAAAGTATGCAATTGCGCTTGGAAAAGGAACGATAACCGGAATTGTTAAAGGGATTTACGCCAATGCATCGGCAAGCATAATCATTCTTACAGCAGCTATCTTTGCGCTTGACATTGCATTCTTTGACTTTATGAAAAACCCTGCCATATTCTCATTTGAGTTTATTTTAGTTGTCATGCTCTGGCGGTCTCTCAAAGATGCGCGCGTCGCGTACTTTGTTGCTTTTTTCACAGTGTTTGACGAGTTTGCAGGCGAGGCGCTCGGGGTCTGGAGCCATCCCGTATTCTCGCTTGTCTCCCTTGCAACAGGATATATGTTTCTGCTCTGGATGTCAAGGACACTAACAGATATTCTTCATAAGAATAAAGTGTGGATGCCGCGCGAAGTGCTGGGTGCTGTAGGAGTCCTTGTCATTTTTACAGTAAACGCATACCTGCAAATAAATGGTGCTGGTGGCTTTTGAAATATGCTCATGGATGAAGCGCCTGAAGCAGCTCTTCTTCATTCGCAATTATCTGGGGTATTTCTGAAGGGCCGATTGTGTGCCTGATCTTTTCAAAATACCCTATAAGATCTTTTTCCGGGTGAATTGAAATAAGTGTCTTTAGCATGCGCCCGACAATCGCCGCGTGATACTTCGCATAAAACGGAACCAAGCTTGACATGAAAACAAAAAGATACAGGTCATCGAAAGCAGAGGGCGCGAACTTCTTTAGTGTGTCAAGCTTGCCCCTGTACAGAATCTTAAGATTCGCCTGATCAAACAAGACTGTGCGATGCTCACTCATGAACTTCTGCACCACAGGCCACTTTTCAATCATGCGCGTGTTTGCAGTCCATGTCGGCTCCTGCGGCATAGGATGGCGCTCAAGAACATAAGACGGTATCCACTCAAATAAAGGTGTGAACTTGCTTTTGTCCTGAGAGAGAAAACCATTCTCAAGCATCATCTTTACAAGCGGCTTGCCAAGGCCTGTCTCCTTATGGTACAGGTAATTCGTTGTTATGCCCCACTCGCGCTGCAAAGCGAATAAGGACGCGCCCGCGCTTTTGCCGGCACACCCAATCCATATGAGCCAGAAATTCTTATATTCTGTAAGTTTTGCCAATGCCCTCACCCAAAACGTTTCTGTCCAAAACTTCCTGAATTTTGTTTAAATGCATACTGCAACTATATACTACGCGCATACTATAAATGCATTGCCATTAATAAATATTGTTAATAGCTCTTCGAAAATCGCGCTCAAATGAATTTGAAGTATTTTAAATAAATCATCTCCTAAAAATAGTATCTGCATACTATTTATTGCATACCATATAAGTATATATATCGGTTTAAACGAAATGGAAATACATATCACTATAACTCACTAAGGCATTAAAGAGGGGGAGATAAAACATGAATCCGTTCATGAAAGGAAGTTTGTTCTTATTGCTATTAGTGGCTCTTGTCCTGATTGTTTCACCACAAATAAACGCAGACACAGACACTGGCGATTTCAATGTAACTGTCAACATTTCTGCAGTTGCCCAGATAATTGTTATCCCAACTTCCCTTTCATGGGCTCAACTAAGCCCGGGAAGCAACGGAGCCGTACAGAATGTTTCGCTAAAAAACACTGGCTCCCTAAACCTAAGTACAATATACGCAAGTGCGAACACAATAACACTTGAATCAGCAAACCCGCTTAGTTCAGGCGAGGCACCGAAATATGCAGCCCCTGGCTTAATGATGGTGCAGAATGCAACATCAGGATCATCATACTACCACCTTGGAAGGCTTGAATGGAACCTTTCAGCAGCCCTTGCAGGAGAGGTGTTCCCGACTCTTGAGTCCAACT
>JAIVYS010000044.1:0-7842 GCA_048635325.1 Candidatus Bathyarchaeota archaeon | reverse complement strand
CAATGCGTGATTATGGCAACTTTCGAAATGTGCTTTCTGACCGAAGCCTTGTGATAAAAAAGGTCCAGATGCCCCACTGCGAACACATAAAGATTGCGCGAGCCCCGCAGGCACCGCGCGCATCAGCCCGTGGAGGGCGCAGGGAAGAACGGGACGGGGCGAGACCTCCACGGAGAAGGAGTTTTGGAAAGCGGTATTAACTCCGCGTTTTTACGAAGTCAGCGAAGCCGTTGAGTGAAACGACCGAACAGACTGTCACACACGGCTCTCTTCTGGTTTAGTAGCGACAACGAAATAATCATAAATTCCCGGCTTACCGGGGAAATACCCATAGTTGTGCTTCTTTGTATGTTCCCAAGAATAATGGTATTTCTCAAGACGCTGGATTTTGAAGCCTAAATCTTCCATCACAAGAGGGATCTCATCCCCAAAGAAGTATCTCTCTTTAACTTTGCTCTCAGGGCTTTTCTCAAGGAACCATAAAAATCCATATCTATTGGCGCTCCGGCGTTCTGAAAACTCATTATTTATTTTTTCTACTGCTTTCTCCTCGCTTAGTCCCTTATCCAAATAGTCCCTCAATGTCAGTATGGCTAAATAAATACAGGTATCTGCAGACGGCAAAAGAGTGACAAGATGCCCGCCATCTTTCAAGGATTTGTAGATTTCACCCAGTATCTGATCTCCCTCTTTTATTGTGGACGGCAGCACGGAATTAGTCACCACCACATCAAATGCATTATAATATTTGCTCAAATCCCTCATGTCGTCTTGAGAGTATGTTATGTTTGACAAATGCGAGTTTCTTTCTGCGGCTTCTTCCAGCATTCTCTCTGAAAAATCTATGGCCGTAACATCCCCGAATTTTCCTGAAAGAAAACCGAGAAATTTGCCTGTGCCACATCCAAGTTCCGCGACACTAAGATCACTATCAAGTCCGCTCAGATAATCGGTAAAAAGCTTTTTGCATCCTTCATCGCCAAACGGATCAAAATTTCCGCTATCGCCCATTTCATCCCAATATGCCCGATTCACATCCTTTTTTAATTCCATGACAATCCTCAATTAACTGAACTCTACCGAATGAAATGCAAAACATCCATTCATTAAAACACCAGTACTCACCAATAAGTAATATAAATTTAAATGTGTTGTGTCCGTCGTCGCCCACCGCCGAGTGGATATGACAAGGAATTATACGCGATAATCGCGTAAAACTACGCTATGTAGTATCTTATACTCAATATCGATTTATCCTGATGCTTTTGAGAAGCAGTAGCCATTTCACACAAAATATACTTTTATAAACATTTCTGACTCAGTAGTGGTGTGATTTAATGGCAAACCAACATGCTCGTTTTGAAATTTTGGGTTCAAATGAAGTTCCATGGAAAGGGCAGGTAACTCCAGGCAAAGTGAATTTAGTCCAAAGCTATCCTACGGCCGGTGGCAGAAAGGGGTCTGTAGTTATTGGGATAAATGCCTATGATTCTGAATGGCATGCGCAGATTCCCGGAAGAGACCTCTTTACAGGCTCATATGATGATGTTGCTGATTCTCTTGTTTCTGAAGGCATATATGTTCCCGGAAAAGAGGAAGTTATAGAAGAATTATATGGCGTGGCATCTCGAGCGGAATTTGCTTACAATGTACTATCGAATCTCGGAGAATCTTGTTCTGAACCGTGTTTGCCTGTAGAGGAATCCGTGGACATTCCGCCTGGAGAATAGGAGTCTATACGCGAATCCTGTGTTTTTGGCAAAGACAAATAGTACGGTTCCATACATTCTGATTTAAATATTGTCTTCTTAGTTAGAAACATGATTATTCCACAAGAACAAAAAATACTTATGAAAAAGCAGGGCTATGGCCTTGTGGGCGCGCATTCCGCAGTAAAAGTATGCGAATGGGCGAAAAAGTCTCTGCGCAGCGAGGGTGTGTGCTATAAAGAGAAGTTCTATAAGGATATTCACGGCATAGAGAGCCACCGATGCCTCCAGATGACGCCTGCGGCGTACTTTTGCCCGAATCGCTGCATATACTGCTGGCGCGCTACGGACAAGACAGTTGCAAACTCAATGGATGATATAGAAGAAGACGAGCCAAAAGAGATTGTAGAAAAGGCTATTATCGCGCAAAGAAAGCTGATTTCCGGCTTCAATGGCTTCAAAGGGGTTGACAAAGAGAAATGGAAAGAGGCGCAAAATCCAAACAATGCCGCTATATCCCTTACAGGCGAGCCAACTGCATATTCGAAGCTCTCAGGGCTTATAGACGAGTTCAAAAAGCGCAACATGAGCGTGTTTCTTGTCACAAACGGGCAGTTCCCGGAAAAGCTGGAGGCGCTCTCAAGCGAGCCAAGCCAGCTTTATCTTTCTATTGATGCCCCGACAAAGGAGCTGTACAAAAAACTTGATATACCCCAACTCCCTGACTTCTGGGAGCGATTCAACAGGTCAATAGACATTATGCCAACTTTCTCGTGCAAAAAAGCAGTGCGCCTGACAATCGTGCGCGGCTGGAATGACTCGCACGAAAAAGAGTATGCAGAACTAATCAAGAGGGCACAGCCGGACTTTGTCGAGGTCAAGGCCTATATGCATGTTGGCTTTTCAGTGTACCGCCTGCCGATTGAAGCAATGCCGCGCCACAGTGAAATACAGGAGTTTGCAAAAAAGCTGAACCAGCACCTTGGCTATGTATTGAAAGACGAGGACGAGCGAAGCCGTGTCGTGCTTTTGTCAAAGTGATTCTATGAAGGCCCTCAAGATTGGAAAATTGAAAATTGAAACACCTCTTATTTTGGCCCCTATGTGCGACGTTACATGCAATGCATTTCGCCTGCTTTGCAAAGAGTATGGTGCCGGGCTTGTTTATTCCCCTAAGCTTGAGGAGGCAAAGTTTCGCATGGACCGCGAGAACTTTGATGATTTTCTGCCGAACGAGCGCCCTGTCGGGGCACAGGTAATCGGGGACGACCCCAAGAATCTTCGCCAACTGATTGACGCAATAGGGGACAAAGTAGATACAATAGACCTGAATGCCGGATGCTCAAAGAGAAACTACATCAAGATGCAATGGGGCGGGTGGCTTTCGTCAAACCCGGAAAAACTCGGCAATATATTGTCAAAACTGCGCGGGTTTACAGACAAGCCACTCACTGTGAAGGTTCGCCTTGGAAGCAACAGGAAGAGCCCTGAGATTTTTGAGGCACTCAAACTGTGCGAGGATGCAGGAATTGATGCAATATCAATACACGGGCGCTTTGTAATGCATAATTATGTTGACAAGGCAGACTGGAGCACTATCAAAAAAGTGAAAGAAGCTGCAAACATCCCTGTGATTGCAAACGGGGATGTGTTTTCAGCTGAAGACGCAGTGCGCATGTTTGATGAGACCGGATGCGACGGCGTGATGATAGGGCGCGGCGCAATAGGCAACCCATTCATATTCCGCGATACAAAACTTGCGCTTTCAGGAAAAGCCCCGCCAAAAGAGCACAGCCTTTCAGAGCGCATGCAGGCATTTTCAAAGTTTGTGGAATATTACAAGAAGTACAATCCCTCATGGAATTTTAAAGTGATAAAGACGCAGGCAATGTGGTTTGCTGTGGCAGCGCCCGGCACCCGAAGTTTAAGGGTAAAAATACAGGCTGCAAAAAACGAAAAAGAACTGATGGACGTATTAAGCACAAAGCGCCAGAAATCATGAAACACCTATGCAACCCCTCCCTAAAGGACGGGGTTTGCTTGGTTCGGTTTCAAGCTCTCCAACCGACAACTCCATCCTAAAGGAAGGAGTTTTACGCTTGTAGATAGCAGATTTTACCCTGCCCGAAGTGTTGCGCTTATTTCTTCAAGGCGATTCTCGATTGTCGAGAGCCTCTCAACACTCTGCTCAAGAAGGCTTGTCCCACCATCCCTGTTTTTCTTAAGGCCTGCAAGTATATCTCTAAGCTCTGCAGAAGATTTTTTCAGGTCAAAAAGCATTGACTTTACTTCATGATATTTGCTGAGGCTCAGGAACACAGGCCCTTTAATGTTTGATTGCGTGAATGGCTTGTTTTCTATAGGTGTGTTCTGAACAGGTTTTTCAGGGGCTTTTTGGCTCATGAATGGCGGAGGCATAGGTATTTCTTCATCAGAAATATTCTCGTTCCATGATGCAAAAGGCGGTTCAGGTTCCTGTTTTACAGAAGTTTGTGCATGATCCATGGCTTCAGGGGCTTTGATAATTTCTTCCTTTGGTGTTTCAGGAGCTTTTTCCTCAAGAGGCAGTTCCTCTTTTGGAAGCTCTTTTTCCTTTTCCTTTTCAGGCTGCTTCTTTTTTAGAATACCTAACACACAAACACCTAATGATATTATATTTTTCGTACTTTATTAAGCTTTTCAGGGGTGGGCAAAGTACGCTTTGAATTTTCCTTTTTCTTTTACGACACGCGCGAACCCAATGCGCTCGAACTGGATGACCCCTTCCTTCAGGCCCTTCTCTGCAAGCCCTTCAATGTGCGGACCTTTAGGCATTACGAGAGTCACTTTTGTGTTGCCCTCAAAAGGCACCCACTGTATTTTTTGTGCGCTTTTGACGTCCCCTCCAGTGTATTTTGCAGATATCTCTTTGCCAATGCCTGTAATTTCAATATTGTACAGGTCTTTTAAGCGCACTTCTTTTGATTTTTTTAAATGATTAATGTCGTTTTTTGAAACAAAAACCTTTCCAGTGCTTTTCAGGCTTCTTTTTCCGCGCTCCGAGTGGTTCGGATGAAGCAATGGATGGGCAACTGTTTCGGGCGCTCCCGAAATATTCATCAAAACCGGTTCCGGCACAAAAAAATACCTGTTTGCCTCTGCATCTACAAGCTTGCGGTTGAAGCTCGCAAGCATTTCTTCAGATACATCAATATCTGACTTGCTTGGCCCGATTGCAATCATGACCTGTATGAGCGCTTTAGGAAGAAAGCCGCGCTTCAAAAAGTTTCTTGGTGTTGGGATTTGGAGGTCCTCTAAACCTGATAGTTTTCCTTCATCAACAAGCTCTTTTTGCTTGCGTTTTGAAAGCGGGATGCCTGCCATAGTTTTCAGGCGCCCGAACTGGCTGGCTTCAGGCGCCTTCCAGCCGAGGTGTTCATAAAGCATGTTTTGTATAACCGCATCATTCTCAAATCCCTTGTCGCGAAAGACATAAGTCACGCCAAGCTTGTGGTCGCACACAACTGTGCTGAAATTGTAGAGCGGGAAAACGCGGTACTTGTTTTTTGTGATAGGGTGCTCAAAGTCAACTATACGAAGCATTGTCGGGTCGCGAAGGACAGGGTTTCTGCTTTTCATATCAATTTTCAGGCGCATGCATACTGTGCCTTCCTTCATATCTTTCTGCATCTTTTTCCAGAGCGCGAGCACATCACCAGGGCTTTTGTTCCTGCATGCGCATTCAATTAAATTCTCGCGGTTATTCTTTATTGTCTCCTGAGGGCAGGTGCAGACATAGAACAAGCCCCTGGAAATCATCTTTTCAGCTGCAGAGTAAATGTCCTCAAAGTGGTCGGTTGTCTTTGTGACAACATCCCACTTGAATCCGAGAGCATCAAGATCTTTTTTTATCGCATCATAGAATTCCTTTTTTTCCTTGCGCGGGTTTGTGTCGTCAAAGCGGAGAATTGACTTGCCCTTGTACATTTTAGCATAGAAGTTTGACATCACAGCAGCCTTCAGGTGCCCGAAATGCATGAGCCCGTTCGGCTCAGGGGCAAAGCGCGTGACAATCTTCCCGGTCGCGCCCTTAAGCGGCGGAAGCTCTGTTCTGCGCTCTTCCTTCACCTGCTTTGGCACTTCTATTTTCAGGCGCGCCATCTCTTTTTGCTGCTCTTCAACTGACAGGGAATTGATTTCATTTGTGATTTTTTCAGAAAGTTCGCGCGTCTTTTTAGGATCATTCTTTGCATCAGGAACTGCGCCCATTGCCCTGCCGAAAACCGCCTTTGCGTTCGCTTTTCCCTCATATTGCGCAGCGTTTATGAGGGCGAGTTTTTTTAGTTCTGCTTCAAGAGATAATGGCATACCCACAATTTGGGAAAAAGGATATAATAGGTTATGGTATGTGTCAGGGACAGAATTATAGCGTTTCAGGGCATGATTTACACAATAGGAACATTTAAATAAGTCTACATCCATAATTACACTACTTATCAGTGACTCTACAAACCACGCAAAACTATTTAAGGATTTTTTACGGAAAATCGTTGGTGTTGATTATGACTATAGAACAACTAAAATTCATGAAAGCTCATATGGCGGAGCGCGGGAATTGGAAAGAAGTGGAAAGGATAAACAAGATGCTGCACTTCAATAACCAGCGCAAGACAAGGGCAAGAAGCAGGACCGCAAAAAAGTAAGTGATTTGCTTAGATTTTGTTCTGAAAAGTTCTTTTTAGCCAGTATTTTCTGTGTTTAACATAGTTATTTCTATCGGCATGGTACTCCCCAAGCCCTTATATACCCTCCAGACTAACCTCTGGGTATGAACCCCAGAGCATGTGTGCGCCTCAAGATGCGCGCAAGGATTGCGGAGCTTAAGAAAATCTACCCGATTGAAACACGAGGGCAGGTAGACTCGATAGGTCAATGCCGCCTCGAAAGCTTCGTTCCTGTACACACATAGAGCCTAAGTTTTCCAGGAGGAGATTAAATGACTGTCTGTATTGAAGAGGAAATGTATCTGATGAAGAATATTCTGCGCGAGCAGGGGATTCCAACGCACGGGCTCCTGACACAGGAGTTTCGGAAAAAGCCTATTGAGGATGAAAGAAGGCTGTTTCTAGCTCGTGAAAAGGCAAAAAGGCGCGTTGCCGAGCTAACCAGCATATTCCCAAACGCCTTTGGAGCATACAAGAAAAGGCAGTATGAAAACGAATTCATCCAAAGGCTTACAGGCAAAACCTGTATTTGATGCTCTTTCTTGCTGCGCGGCGAAATTGCTCATTTCGTCGCGCGGTTTCGCCTCCTCAGGGAAGGTATATGATTATTCAAATTGAAGATATTCTAAGTTTCGTTCAAGTGCCTCAATTTCATCCATATTCTGCTGCAATACAGCCATAGCATCCCATGTTCCTGTCAGAAATGCCTGCCTTCTCCCTTCAGGTATGTCGCACTTAATAATATTTCCTTCATAGCTAACGGTTTTCTGCTCAAGGTCTAAAGAGATCTTTGTTGAAGGGTTTGTTTGAATATATTTTGCTAGCTCCATCAACTCTGAATGTGGTATTGTCACACCCACTACACCTATCTTTTCACAATTTGTTGCAAAAATATCTACAAGGCTTTCAGCAATTATAACTTCAATACCATATTTAAGAAATGCCTGTGCTGCATGTTCTCTTGAAGAGCCATTACCGAACTCAGACCCTCCGATGACCATGTTTGCTCCAGTATATGCGGGATTATTAAATGGGTGTTCTGGTATCAATTCATCATTGTCAGTAAACCTTTCTTTATAATAGAGATATTTTGCCATTTCCTTGAAAGAAACCTCATTTAAATAATCAGTGTGTATCATAGAATCTGTGGTCTGACCAGACTCTGGTTTGGGAATTGCTGTTCCACTCACATATTTTATACTTCTTTCAGGCACAATTATTTTCTTCATTTTATTTACCTCAAATAATCTCTTGAATCTGCAATCATTCCTTTAATGGCCGTGGCCGCGGCCACCTGTGGATTCATTAGATGCGTTCGTGGTTGATCAGTACCCTTTCCCTGCCGTCCCTCAAAATTCCTATTTGATGTTGAGGCACATCTTTCTTTATCACCTGCTGCATCCGGATTCATTGCAAGGCACATTGAACAT
>JAIVYS010000043.1:0-8058 GCA_048635325.1 Candidatus Bathyarchaeota archaeon | reverse complement strand
CGCGTAGATAATGCTAACCGGTGTGTCTGGGTTTTGGCCTGATGCATTGTATCTTACAGTCCCGTTCACAGTGCCGCATACTCCCTGTCTGCAAGTCACGCTGGCATTGACTATAAATGTGTAGTTCTGAAGAACATTTGTTTTTGACTGTGTTGAAGGAAGCGTAAGATTGACCTCAAGATACGGCTGAGAAACAGCCACTATCCAGCTCTCATTAGACCACGTATAATTCTCATCTCCGGGAAAACTGGCATTGAAATAATATTCTCCCGGAACAGTAAGTGCTGTGATATTCACAAGCGGGCTTGCTCCTGTGTCCCACTGCTTGTCAACCCCGTCAGAATAGTTTGTCCGTATCTCAATGTCCACTGACGATGTGTTTTGAAGTGATGCCGTAACATTCACATCCTCCCCGCCGCCTGCCTGAAAATTGGAGCGGCTTTCATTGGCAAAAAGATATATTGTTGATGCTGCCTTTCCAACTGTGAAATAAAAGGAATCTGTTTCATTAATCTTTCCGTTCCCCGATGTATCGTTTGCATATTCTTTCCAAACATAGTCTCCTGCTGCGAGAACTCCTGTCCACCAGTAGAAATACTCTCCTTCTGCATTATTGTCCACACTATAGTTGTCAGGTGTTCCTGTAAGGTTGTGCTCAATAAGGACTGTGTCTACTGAAGAAATAGCATCAACCCACGTTACATTGAACTCAATGCTTAGCGGGTTTTCTGTGTATGTCAACGTTGTAAAATTTGTCGTGTTGCCTGACCACTCCGGAGGTGCTGCGTCTGGATCAGGGAACTGTATCCAGCTCGCGGCATCATGTGTCATGGTCGCGTCCGCATTGGGATTACTTGTTGCCTGGGTCACATTTATCCAGTATTCTGCCTTTATATAACAACCATCAACATTAAAATTTGATGCAGAATATGCATGAGTGTAAACCGTCGCAGTCCCCGAACCATCCAATACATCCGTAGAATTGAAAGTGCCGAATAATTTCGTGTCCACTCCGCTGCATCTTTTATAGATCACATAACCAAGATAACCGATGTCATCTCTTGAGGAAGTTATCTTTACAGAAAAATTCCAGCCACCAGCAGGTATAGCTCCCTGCAAAACATAATTAGTTCCCCATCCATAACCCGTGGGCGTTCCTGAGTCAGGATTTCCGGTCAAAGCCGAAGCTGTTTCTGCAGGGTCAAAGATATATTTACCTGCGGTTTTCCCGTATTTGATTACAGAAGTCCATGCTGCTGGCGCGCTGTCCGAATAGTTCCTGTAATCTGTTCCGCCAAGAGTTGCTGTAATATCTGCATTGCCCATGTATTTCTGCAGCGAATACACTGCAGAAGCCATTAAAAAAGATGTAAAAACAAGAGCAATGACAAGCAGTATCTTTTTTGAGTGCATCTTGCCCTGCTCTTTAAAACCAGAATAAAGAGCATCCATATTCAGATTATCTGTTTTAAGAGATATAAGTATTTGATAAATACACACATCATGAGGTTTTTTGCAATTCCTCAAGAACTTCCTTTGCCCTGTCAAGGCGCACTTTCTTTTCAGAAACCATAACCTTTACGACCTTGTCAATCATGTCGCCTGTCGCGCCTGCCATGACAGCAACATTTCTGGCATGAAGCCCCATATGCCCGCGCTGTATTCCTTCTGTTGCAAGCGCCTTGAGCGCACCGAGGTTTTGCGCCATGCCGACGGATGCAATAATTCCTGCAAGCTCTGAAGCTGATTTTACACCAAGAATCTTTACGCACGCCCTTGCAGTTGGATGGACCTTTGTCGCACCCCCGACAAGCCCGACTGCCATCGGAAGCTCAATTGAGCCCTCAAGGTCTCCGTCATCGTTCTCCCACCATTTTGTGAGTGTTGTGTATTTCCTGCCATAAGAAGCATAAGAGTGCGCGCCTGCCCCGGTTGCGCGAAAGTCATTTCCTGTTGCAATCACAACAGCGTCAATGCCGTTCATTATCCCCTTGTTGTATGTCGTTGCCCGAAACTGGTCAGCTGCCGAGAACTCGTATGACTTGACAACTCCTTTGACAACATCTGAACCACCCATTGCATCCTTGTCAAACACTGCGCTTGCGCTTGCAAGGCGGTGCACTGCAAGGTTTGAGATTATTCTCAGATAGACTTTGCCGCCTGTCTCTTTCTCGATTACAGGAGCAAGCGCCTCTGCCATTGTATTGACTGCGTTTGCACCCATTGCATCGCGGCAGTCAACAAGAAGATGAACTACAAGCATCTTTTCCGAAGGAGTCTCAACTTCGCGAATCTCCAGATCGCGCGCTCCGCCGCCAAACTTGACAAGCATTGGGTCTTGCGCATTGGCAAGCTCAAGAAGCTCTTTCTTTTTTGCAAGAATCTTTTCCTTTGCCTCTGCAACATCAGACAACCCTGTAAGCTGAATCTGCCCAATCATCACAGGCTCAGTAGTCTCTGCTTTAAAGCCGCCTTTTATGCGCGCAAGCTTTGCAATGTTTGAAGCTGCGGCAATAACACTCGGCTCCTCAAGCGCCATAGGAACTATGTAGTCTTTCCCGTTAATCAGAAAGTTTGCAGCAACACCAAGCGGAATCTGCATTGTGCCGATGACATTCTCAATCATAAGGTCTGCCTGCGAAAGTGACAATCCCTGCTTTGAGATTGCATCCTTTTCCTCTTCTGTCAAGTCAGCGAATTCAGAAACGATTTTAAGGCGCTCTTCCAGAGAAAGCTTGTAAAATCCGGAGAGTTTTGATGTTTTTTCAGACATACAGGAGATTCAAATCAAATCTTTAAAAGACTTATCAACAAAATGCTCGGCTTTCGACAGCTTACTCTGCGCAACCTCGAAAGCTGCTTTTTCTTCTTCATCCATTTTCATTTCAATTGGCTCGGCGCCCTCTTTCCCAACCTGCGCAAGAACACCCACAGATGCGCCATCCTGCACAAGAGAAACAGGCATTATTTCTTTTGTGTCATTCATTATTGCCTCAACTGTGTCTGCAATGCATGATGCAGGCCCGAACTCGGTTGCGCCCTTCAAATCAATTATGTTCCATGCTGACTTTTTCAGAAATTCTGTTATTTCGGATTTGTCTTTTACAGAAAAATCGTGTGCCCTGCCGCCAACTTTTATATTGCTGAAAAGCGGCACCATTGCCTCGCCGTGCTCTCCGATTACGTGCGCGCCTTCAATTTCTGAAGGGCTGCACTTCAGGTAACCTGAAAGAATATGCCTGAAGCGCGCTGAGTCGAGAAGGCTGCCAAACCCCACAACTCTGCTTTCAGAAAAGCCAGTTGTTTTCCGGACTAAAAAGTTCATGACATCAGAAGGGTTTGATACTGTGACAATTACCGCGCCTTGTGCGCACTCTTTCAGTTTTTCTGCAACCTCTTTGATTATGGCTTTGTTTTTTTCAAGAAGCTCCATGCGGTCATCTGTGTCTTTGCCTCTTGGCATGCCGCATGTTATGGCAACAACATCTGAGCCCGAAACTGCATCATAGTCCCCGGCAGTAATCTTCGTGTCGCTTTGAAGCGCGACAGATTGCGCAATATCCCCTGCCTGCCCGCGCGCAAACTCTTTGTTTATGTCAACAAGAACGATCTCGTCTGCAAGCCCTCTTTGGGCAATAGTGTACGCACTCACAGAGCCAAGCCTGCCTGCGCCGATAACAGAAACTTTTCTCATATCAATTCCTTTTCGCCTGATGAGAGTAATATATACTTCTTTTTTTAAATATCCTGCTATGAGCGAATACCTTTGGGCAATTCTTTCTTTGTCAGCAGCCATGTTCCTGTCATCGCTTTACATCATGGATCGCAGATTTCTCTCAAACCAGAATTTAAACCCGTTTGTATTCTCTTCATTTGCGACAACTCTTGGCGCATTCTTTGCCACGATTCTTGCAGTCATTGTAATTGGCGAAGTTCCCGAGATTTCAGGCAGGGCTCTTCTTTTCGGGATTGGTATTGGGCTGCTTGGCTCGCTTGGCTCATATTCATACTACTACGCACTTCGAAACAACGAAGCATCACATGTCGCCCCTTTCAGCAAGTTTACAAGCGTATTTTCAATGGTCTTTGCAGTAATTCTTCTGGGAGAATCTGTAAACACAATGACTGTTGCAGGAGTCTTTCTTGTAGGGCTTGGCGGATATCTTGCAACAAAGCGAAACAAGCACGGCCATCCGATGATAGACAAAGCTGTCGTCCTTATACTTTGCGCAACTTTTTTCTGGGCAATACGCGGCATACCCGAAAAAATAATACTTTCGGAAATCCACCCACTTGCCCTTGCAGCGATTGCCGCGCTCACACGATGCACAGTTTCCACGTTCATCGGGGCAGGCGTAATGAACAGGCAGTGGAATGCTTTTGCAGGACAGCTTATAAAGAACGCCCGCGACATGAAGCTCCTTCTCTTTCGCGGGATGATATCTGCATCAAGCCTTTCCCTCTATTACTATGCGCTTTCCATGGCACCTGTCAGCCGCGTTGTTCCCCTTGCAAACACTGATGCAATTTTCACTGTGATTTTCGGCGGCATCATCCTGCGCGAAAAAAACATAAAGAAAAAGATATTTGGCGCAGCCATTGCAGTGATAGGGGCGTGGATGATTGTGATGGGCGGATAAACAATAATACTTGACCATCATTCATCAAAAACAAACAGCTCGTCAATCTTTGTCTTCAATGCCTTCGCCACATCGTGCGCAAGCTTAAGAGATGGGTTATACTTTCCCTTCTCCAGAAAAACAATAGTCTCGCGCCTGACACCGACTTTTTTTGCAAGGTCTTCCTGCGTCAAATTATGCCTTGCCCGAAGTTCTTTTATCCTTGTTCTCATTCAGTTACCTTTTCTGCCATAATGCCATCGAAGTATACTCCATGAAATCACTCCAACAAAAAGGACTGTATAATACATATCTTCAAGTTCCACGCCTAACGACCAGATTTTGTTTGCCTGAAATAAAACTATTACAGCCAACATAATCAGCCAGCCAGCATTATAGCCTGCTTTCTCATTGATTCTCGTAACTCGTTCATCTGCTATAAGCTCTGTTTTTGGTTTTGTTGATGCAACGAATGCCATAACACACATCATCATCCCAACAAGAATTGATATTCCTCCAAGAACCATTATTGTCTTAGAGCCTGTTTTAAAAAACAGCACAACAATTCCAAGAATGATATTAGCCAAACCAACCCCGACAAAGGATAAAACATCTTTGTCTTTTCTTATTTTCATTCCACACCACCCAATTTATCATAGTAAAACAAAGAAACAAGGCAGACCAAAAGCGAGCCTCCGAAAAGCGCAACAAATGCAGAAGCAAACAATTCAACACTGCCTGTCAAATAAATATACACAATCGTTGCAACCCCGAAAAATATAGTATAAACAAAGGCGTTTCTTGTCGCGCGTCCCATGTTTGCTTCAATTCTTTCATCCTTTGCATTGTATGTCGCAAAGTAAGGAATAAAGCAAAGAAACCATAAAAAAGCGGTTTTTCCCTCAACAAAATACAGCGCACTTACCGCAGACAAAAAGCCCATATACCAAAGCGTGTTTTTCATCATACATCACCTTTTCTATTAATCCACAATTTGTATTTCCTGTTCATACACAACCCATCCATCACCAACGTTATTTATTTCTAACTTGATGTTATATATTTATAACATGAAATATATAAAGTTTTTGGTTTGCATGAAATCAAAATCCACATTTTCTGACAAAACAAAAATATATACGCCCCCGCACAATTATGTGCAATGAAAAATTCAATCAACCGCGCAATCCTTGTCGGAAGCCTTGGTTATATCCTGATTACGGCATCAATCGTTGCCATCGCTGTACTTACGAAACTTACCACAGGATATTATCCATCCTTCTTGCTCTTCACATTATATCTTGTGACACTCGGGCTTTTCGCGATTCATCCTGCATTTCTTATTGCCCCTCTTCTGGTTGCAGTAGCTGCAATGATTCTTTTATCAAAAACAAAGCTTGATGCAAAACTTGCAGGCGGAATCTCTGTTGCATCGTACTACATTCTTGCGACCCTGCTCTATGCAGTAAAAGGCGCAGGCGATGCTGCGTGGGGTATTTTTGCTCTCTGGACAATCTGGGCATTTATTCTTGGGCTCGCTGCCTCAAAGATTGCAGACAGGGCACTTGCAAACTAAGAACTACAACATTTAACTTTTAGCATTCAATTTGGAGCATGAAATCTAAGTTTGCTGCTGACCTGAAAAAAGACGGCGAAATGGTGCAGAGCCAGTTCGCGGTTAAGTTCAAGAAACCTCCTGTTGAATACAAAGGCGGTAAGCAGGGCAAGTGGTTTGAGATTCGCTTGTCAGACAAGACAGGCGAGATAACCGCCAAGTACTGGGGGCGCGACACCACAAAGACAGACGAGCTTTACAAATCATTCTCATCAGGCGACGTTGTTTTCCTGTCAGGCGAGGTTTCAGAATACCCGAAAGGAAGCAGCATATTTTCTATTTCAATTGATGCTGAAAAAGGAGCCCTTCGGAAGTGCTCTGCATCTGAATACGATCACTCGGATTTTCTTGCGCAGACAAGCAAAAATATAGAAGGTATGCTTGAAGAACTAAAAGACCTTCTTTCATCAATAAAAGACAAACATCTTGCAGAATTGGTAAACTCATTTACTTCTGACGAAAAATTCATGGCATCATTCGCAAAGTCTCCGGCAGCAATGGAGTACCACCAGAACTATCTTGGCGGGCTTCTTGAGCATACGCTTAATGTAATGCGAATCGGCGACACACTCTGCAAAATCCACACCGAACTTGACCGCGACCTTGTGATTGCAGGAGCGTTCCTGCACGACATCGGAAAGACAGTTGAGTTAAGCACAACAGGAACAACAATAGACATTTCTGAAGAAGGAATGCTGATAGGCCACACAACAATAGGCTACAACATGGTGTCAAAACAGCTTGACAGGATGCCTGAGTTTCCGGAAAACCTCAGATTAAAAATACTTCACATGGTACTAAGCCACAACGGCAAGGCAGAATACGGCTCGCCAAAAGAGCCGCAGCTTCCTGAAGCCATAGCAGTGTACTACTCTGATGAGTGCGATGCAAAGATTGATTTGTTTTTGCGCCTGAAACGCGAGGCAAAGACAGAAGACCCGTGGATATGGGATAAGAAAATTCGAGGGCATGTTTATTTGAAATAGTGTTTAGCAGGTAAAATCGCGATTATATTAGCTCGGCATCTTTGATTGTGATTCCACTAAAAGCACTATAACCATCAATTCTTCCCTCAAAATTGATATCATCATACACGCCAATATTCAATAAGCCTTCTTTTTCGCTTGATTTAAAATAAACTCGTCCCGCCGTCAAAAATTCATTTTCTGGATTCATAATTTTAACTAAGATATCATCACTTAAAAATACCGTGTCAACATCTTTTACGATTCCACTACCATTAATATATTTCCCTTCATATTCCTTAAACTGCTCTTCTTTCTGAAAATCTGTAAGTTCCGAATACGAACTAACAAAATCAAAATACAAATCATAAAAATCTACTGAAACATATTCTCTAGACATCGCCTTTGTTGTTTCTTCTTGAATTGTTTGCGTAGATGTTTCTGTGACTTCTTTATTGAGTGTTTCATTTATCTCTATTTGAGGTGGTTGTTCAAAAGTAGTTACAACAGATTCAGCAGACAATTCATTTGTTTTTATCTGTGTTTCAGAATTATCACCTACGACATCACTATTGTTAGAAGGTTCCTCGGTCGTTGGGACGAGACAGAGTAAAATGATGATTACTATAACTTTCATAATTCCAGACAATTCAAAATTTTTCTTTTCTTTGAGATATGTCGTTGTAGGTGGCAAAAGAATACAGGCAACGATTAAATATAGTGCTCCTGCAATAAAGGAACCAGACAGTATTCCGCCCATCGCACCAAAGAGAAACACAATTCCTAGAACCCAACTCACTTTTGACACATACACCACCAAGCAATATTTATCATATGGAATTTAAATAATGCCGTTTTA
>JAIVYS010000042.1:0-8113 GCA_048635325.1 Candidatus Bathyarchaeota archaeon | reverse complement strand
TCTTTACAATCACTTTGTATGTCTTTTTGGCTTTTGCGCTCTTTACAGCTATTACTTTGTTCTTGTCAGCAAACTCCAGGTCAGATATTTCAATTACGCCCTTGTTTTTCTTGTTTACTGAAGTCTCAAGGCGCTTGAGTGATATTTTTCTTTTCTTTGGCTCAACAACTTCAATCACAAAGTTGCGCCCTCCAAGGCATAGGACATCGACGTCCTCGCGCCCTGCACCGTGAAACGCAGTGTCAACACCCTCGGTTGAGCGAAGGAGCGGCTCTGCAATGAGTTCCTGAACGCTTGTCTCATGTATTTTTCCCTTAAAATCACACTTCTTGCAGCCAAGCCCCCGGCAATCGTAGCACATAAGCCTTGTTTGCGGAATCTTTGCAAGTTTTTTGTACTTGCCGAAAATATAAAGCGGAGCTATTGTCAGGCGCACTGTATTTGTTTTCATGTCAAACAGGATAACCATGTCCGGGTTTTTCAGGTCAACTTTCTTTCCTGCTTTTTTTGAAAAAACCTTTCCGACCTCGCGGTTGATTTCAGTTTTTATTGTCTCGCAGAAATCTGTTCCCGCAGTTTCCCAGAGCTTCTCTTCCAAAGCAATAAGCTCTTCTGTCGGAGTCGTGCCTATCTGGAATGTGTTGAATTCAAATCCCTCTGTTTCCTCAATTGCGCGCTTTGCAAGGGCATTGATTTTGGTGAAAATCCCGTTGCACACAGAGCAGTCTTTTGGCTTCTTTGGTTCTGCGGAAGGTGCCTTGCGCTTTCGAAATCGAATATCTGAGAAGTTTGACTCGTCAATAGACTTTGTTCCTTCCTCGTTCTCAAGGTCCATTGCAAGGGCAGTGCGCACTATATTGCCGCGCTCGTCATTTGAGTAGCCGCTCAAAAGCTGGGCAAACTGGCGGCCCAGGCAGTGGTCGCATACATAGCCTGTTGAAAGAATGCGCATTGCAACGGTTTTGATGTCCATGCGCTAGATTAGGGCGGGAAGTTTTATATGCGGTTACCTGTCGCCATACTTCAGCACAAACTGTATCCTCTGAAAAACAGTCACTACAGCAAGTATTGCGCCAAATGCTATTGCTGATGTTATGTACAGGGGATTGTAAAGCCCTGCAAGCATGCTTGCATATATTACTATAAGGCGCTCAGGGCGCTCGAGTATTCCGCCCATAAGCCACAGCTCTTCCTTGAAAATCACTTTCTTGTGGTCAGCGTATGCGCGCACAAATGAGGTCATGAATGTTCCTGCTGAAAGAAGAATCAGAAGCCACAGCTCCCCGGAAATATGAAGTATCGGAATCCCGTAAAGGTAAAGCCCCAAAATCATAAGAAATTCCACAAAACGGTCAGTCACCCCGTCAAGGAACGCGCCGATTCTTGTCACTTTGCTTGTATGGCGCGCAACTGCGCCGTCTATCAAATCCATCAGCCCTGCCATTACAAAAAGTATAAATCCTGCTGCAAGGTTCTGCTGTGAAAGAAAATATGTTCCGATAACTGCGGGAACTATTGAAAGCAAAGTCCAGCCAACAGGGGAAATAGGCACTTTTGAGAAAAGCTTGCCTGTGTAATAGCTTATCTTTTTGGAAACTTTTGGAAAGTAGAGTTTTATCATAGGACACCTGAAAAAATATGTGCGTGCGCCTTAATAACTTCTTTACTCGACCTGTCCGGCAACAGGCTCTGCGCTTTCCTGAACCGCGGCTGTCGGCACTGCATTTGAGATGTCTTTTTGGTAGAGCCACTTAATAAGCGCCTGGTATGCGAGAATCTTGCTCTTCTGCTTGCCGAACCATTTGCAGTAAAATGAGTTTATGATGTCTGCGGTTCCTGACTCACTGCGGTCAATTGCGATCTTTCCAAGGCGCACCATGTCAACAAGCATCCCTGCTGCTGCCGGGCTATCGTTCACTCTGCCGCAAAGATATATTTCGTCTTCTGCGCCATTGAAACTTCTCATTGGAAAGTGCATGAAAACTGTTTTTTTGTCGCCAAGAGGTGAAAGGTATCCATGCGGCTTGATGTCTGATTCAAGAGGGTATCCGAGTATGTCATTTGCACAGCTTGTTTTTGTTTTTTTCTTGCTTTCATTTCTCTCTGCATCCTGCAGGCGGAAGAAATCCATGTTGCCGCCCCAGTTCGCGCCGATTGCACAAAGCATTGTTCTGTTGATTTCCTTGTAATGCTCCATGAAGTCTGAAAGGAACCTTGACTGTCCTGAGCTTATGTCATCTCCAATTAATATGGAATTTGTCTCCTCTGCAAGCTCTTTGAACACAGGGCTGTTTGCAACCTTGCTTGGTATGCCGTTTATGTGGACAATTCCACGGCCGCGCTCTTTTGCTGCCATGAATGAGACGTATGCATAGAACATAGAGCCTGTGATTTTGTCCTGCTCATTGTTTTTGATTATGCTTTCAAGCTCTGCCATGTCTTTTACGTCAAACAGGGCTTCGGTGCATGTAACCAGTATTGTGCAGTCAAGATCGTTTTCGATGATGGATTTCTTTATCACATCAGCAGCTTCTGAAAGAGTCATTCTCTTTTCAAGGCCTGCTGCGTCCACAGGCATGTTCTCAACAGATTTAAGCTCAACACCTTCAAGTATGCGCGTGTTTTTCAGTGCAGGCAGGTTTTTCAGCTCAGGGTACATGCCAACGAAGTCAGACATTGTCTTGCCTATTTTCTTTTTGTCAATATCAAAAGCTATCGGAACCTCAATGTCCTCTATATTGTAGCCGGGAATCTTGTTTGCAAGAGGCACACCTGTTGCGTCAACTTCTTTTGCCTTAATGCGCTCAAGGCCAACCACAAAAGTGCTTGCAACATAACCTGTTCCGAAAAATCCGACCTTTAATTTTGACATAATACTACACCTCGTATACTGAGCCACACATCTAAGACTATTTTATGACTATAAACCATTATATGAAGAAAAAACTATTTAAGGTTTTTGGCAGTCTAGATTATGCTCTCAACAGCCTCTTTAGCGTCAAATTCCACGAAATCGTCGTATTCCTGCCCTGTGCCGAGAAATACTATGGGCTTTTTGAGGGCATGGCATATACTGAGCGCAGCCCCGCCTTTTTCGTCAACATCCCATTTTGTGAGTATTACGCCGTCAATCCCAAGTGACTCGAAAACGTGCGCCTGTCCGAGAACGTCGTTTCCTGCGATTGATTCGACCACCAGGAACTTAAGGTTCGGCTTGTTGACGCGCACAATTTTCTCAAGCTCGCGCACGAGGTTTGCGTCGGTGTGAACACGGCCCGCAGTGTCTGCGATGACAATATCAATGCCCTTTGACTCTGCATGCTTTCTGGCATCAAAAATCACTGCCGCAGGGTCTGCACCGTATGTGTGCTTTATTATCGGGACTTTCAGCTTTTCTGCATGAATTGTTAGCTGCTCAATTGCAGCTGCCCGAAACGAGTCTCCTGCTGCCAGGACAACAGAGTGGTTCTCTTTCATAAAATGGCTTGCAAGCTTTGCGGCTGACGTTGTCTTGCCGGAGCCATTGAAGCCGAGAAGAAGTATTGTTGCTGGCTTTTTTTCTTTCAGGAGCTTTTTGAAGTCAATTTTCGGCTGGTCTAGTGTCTCAAGAACTGATTTTTTCAGGGACTCTGTAATTATTTTTTCTGCATTGCTTCTTTTTACTGATTTGCCAACGAGATTTTCACGAATATCATGAATTATTTTATCTGAAACATCTGAAGCTACATTGTTCTCAAGAAGCGCGATATCAAGATCCCAGAGCGCGCTGTCAACAAAGCCCCCTGATAGCTTTTTCTCGCCAACAGCTTTTCTGAGCTTGTCTGTAAAGCTTTCTTTTTCCGGCTCTTCGGGTTTTTCTATTTGTTCTTTTGTTACTTCAGGCACAACTTTAGGGTCTTCAATTTCTGGTTTTTCAATGACTTTCTTTTCCTTAGGTGTTGGTGCTGGCGCCTTTTTAGGCTCTTTTTTTACTGCTTCTGTAGATACAGCAGGAACCTCTTTTTTCTCTTCCTTTTCTTCGCCCGCAATCTTCTCAGAAATAGATTTTACAGCGTCGCCTACTTTCTTTTTCAGAAAGCCGAACATATTATTTTCCCTCTGCACTTGTTTGCGCTTTCTGAAGTTCTTTTGATATTTTTTGCGCGTCCTTGTCAACCGCAAGAATTCTCTGATCAATGTTCACGATTGCCTTGTCAACGTTTGTTATCTGCTCGCTTAAGAACTTCTTTGCATCAGGTATGTCTTTTTGCACTGCAACCTCGGCACCTACAGAAACAACAGCACTCTTTGTGTCAGAAACATTTCCTTTAAGAAATACTCCCGCACCAAGAGGTATCATAGCTTCAGCATTTTTTTCAGATTTAGAAAGTTCTGTGAGCGCATTCTTTGCACCCTCTATCTCAACGCGCTTCATTGCAAAGCGGTTCTTTTCCTCATTCAGCATCTGAAGCTCGCGCGAGTACTGCTCGAACTCATACATCATCTTTCGTTGTGTGTCTGTATTCATGAATATTACTTCGGATTAATGTTTAATAAAGAATCGTTAGAGCTTCCTACCCACACTAACAAAACCCGTATGCATCACACCGCTTCGCTTTGGCAGGGTGTGCCTTCGCACATCCCACTCGCGTTGTATTGTTTCAACGGTCTCTATGCCAATAAATCCGAGGGCTTCCATTTCCTGCACACATGCTTTTGTCTGCTCGATAAAGGGCGCGTATATTACAAGATATCCACCTATCTTAAGGGCTTTGTGCGCAATAGGCACTGCATTTTCTGAGTCCTCCATATCCAGCACAACAAGGTCTGCATCTTTTTCATCAGTTCCTTCAAGAAAATCCTGGTTTTTCTGGAATACATTTTTTAGCCCAATGGCATCGAAGTTTTTTTTCGAGTTCTCAAAAAAGTCCTTCCTGCGTTCAAATGTATGGATTTTTGCATCAGGGTAAATTGATGCAAAAAGCATTGTCTGAAATCCGGAGCCTGTTCCGGCTTCGATTATTTTGGCATCTTTTGGCGGCATTGTAAGCGAGATTATGGTTGCAAAGTCCTTGGGTGTAATCACCTGCGGCCCGCGCTTTGCACCAAAGCGCAGGAAATCAAGTATTCCGGGCTTCACGATATGGAACTCTTCGCCCTTATGGGTCTTTATGGTGTCGCCGAACTTCTTTTCCAGAAGCTCGCGCATGTCAATCTGCCCGAACTGGTTGCTGAGTGTTCTCTCCTCGACTTTTACGAGAAAGCTCATTTTTCCATAGAGCAGGACAAGTTCGCCTAGTTTCAGTTTCATAAGCGTATATTGGCGCATAAGTTTTTAATTTCAGTGTTATACGCAATCGTTCGGGGGCGAGCGCGACGGCTCTACGGAGACTTCCTGATAAATAAGGCATATAAAGGATTCTGTGTACATATAAAAGCAGAGAAGTTGCAAATCCAAAAAGGAGAGTTAATTATGAAATACACTACAACTGTCTTAAAACTGACCTTATTTGCATTATTGGTTATTGTGATGACAATACCGACATCATTTGCCGATGAAAATCCAACACTTTCGAACTATCATAATCAGTTCTCATCCAATTCAATACTTGTTTATGGTGCAGATGATTTGCCATCCTATTATTCGTACTGTCTGGAAAAAATTAAGGTAATGTGGCCCAATAATATAGTAAAAACAGATAAAGAAGTTACTTCCGAAGACAAATCAAAAAACATGATTCTTTTGGGCGGCCCGTTGGCAAACCGGATTGTTTTCGAACTTGCAACTGCGAAGAAAACACCAGATGCATCTTACTGGATTAACAATCTTAAAAGTCAGTATATCGTTCAAGGAATAAATCACGCTTTTACAGACAGCATGGAAGTATTGATTATAGCCGGATACGACGATACCCAATCAACCAATGCATGCAATCATTTTTTAAGCGATAACCCGCCGACCATCGTAAGTTGGACACCGCCTGAGACCACACCAATTCCGCCAGTGTGTGTCCGCTCATTTCCAAGTGTTATAATCACTCCATCAAGCCAAGTTGCTGATTCTGAGAAAGGCGGTAAATATGCTTATGATGTTGAAATTGTTAATGGCGACAATAGTGCCTGCGGTCCAAGTATATTCTCACAGTGGCTGATTTACAACAGCCCAATTAGCGCCGACAATGAATTTGGGGAAAATCTTCCACCGATAAATCCGGGCGACTCTTTGAAGTATAAAATCTATGCTCATGTGCCTCCAAATACACAGCCTGCAAGTTACTCTGTAGGCGTCGGCGTTAAGAATAGTAATGCTCCTACGTATACAAGCAAATATGCAGCAGAGTTGTATGTGGTTCTTAAGCCATCTCAGGTTTGCACTGATTCTGATGACGGAATGAACTATTATCAAAAGGGCATTCTTACGGTAACGCACAATAATGGCGTAAAAGAAATATTTGAGGACGAATGCAATGGGGAGAAAATAAACGAGTACGTTTGCAATTCTGATGGTGGATATTCTATTTCCACATCATTTGAATGCCCGAATGGATGCAATGATGGTGCATGTACAGTTAAAGAGGTTGTTATAAAACCGCCAGTTATCACTGAAAATGCCAAGCCTGCGCCGGTTGTTATTCCACAGAATGATGAAATTAACAAAGTGCACTACATTTGTGATGGTTGTCCGGTAGAAAACAACTGTTATCCAATTGGATATCGAATGAGCGGAGAATATTGCGGTCCTGGCAAGATTTTTATCTCGCAACTAAACGCGGATACATCTTGTGATAATAATTTTGAATGCGGAAGCAACATTTGCGCTTCGGGAAACTGTATCAGTGGGGACTTGTTACAACGCATACTTAACTGGTTTAAGAAAATATTTGGAATGTAACAAACGACGACGGTTCACCCCCGATTGAGCCAAAGTTAGGACTGGATTTCATAGATGTTTCATGAAAAGTGCCTTTATAAGCCTTCGCAACAAAGAAGGTCTAGAAGTAGCATAGAGAATTAAGGGATAAGCGATTTCTTGGATATATTTTTCCACTGTAAGCCGCTTCAGATTCGTGTATTTCTCAGCTTAGATTATTGAAGGGCGAAATGTCTCATTTATGATTAAGGCGCTACTATTTGAAAAAAGGCGTGATATAAATGAAATTTGAAGAATTGAAATTAAACCCGTTAATTTTAAGACAGGTTAAAAAAGAGGGGTTTACTGAACTCACTCAAATACAGGAAAAATGCATTCCTGAAATTAGAAAGGGGCATGATGTTGTCGGGCACTCTGTGACAGGCTCCGGGAAAACCGTGGCATTCGGTATCCCGATTATAGAGGGCATAAATATCCGTGGCGGGGTGCAGGCACTTATCCTGACACCGACGCGCGAGCTTTGCGTGCAAGTGAAAGACGCTTTCGAGACCTTTGGAAGGCCGCTTAATATCAAGACATCTGCAATATATGGCGGAGCAGGCATGGGCGCGCAGGTCAATGAACTCAAGCGCGCTGAGATCGTTGTTGCAACACCGGGGCGACTGCTTGACCACATGAGGCGAAAGACAATCAACCTTTCATCAGTACACTTTCTCGTACTTGACGAGGTTGACCGGATGTTTGACATGGGCTTTATCAAGGACGTAAAAACTATTATGGGTGCAATTCCAAGAGACAGGCAAACACTTCTGTTTAGTGCAACAATCCCGCGGGAAGTGCATGAATTGATAAAAAGGCACCTAAAAGCACCTGTGCTTTTAAAAGCAGAAATCAGGATTGATAAAAGCCTGCTTAAGCAGTCATATTATTCTCTTGAGAACAGGGATAAGTTCTCGCTTCTTGTGCACCTGCTCAAGAACAAGCCATACGGGCTTGCAATAATTTTCTGTGCAACAAGGCGCGAGGTTGACCGGGTCTCGCGCAACCTCAAGACTGTTGGCATAAAAGCCATGGCAATACACGGTGGTCTTCCGCAGAACAAAAGGATGCGTGCGCTTGAGTCACTCAAAAAAGAGCATATAGAGATTTTAGTTGCAACTGATGTAGCTGCGCGCGGCCTTGACATAAAGAATGTCATGCATGTCTACAACTATGATGTCTCGAAAACCTCCGAAGAATATATCCACCGGATCGGAAGGACAG
>JAIVYS010000041.1:0-8462 GCA_048635325.1 Candidatus Bathyarchaeota archaeon | reverse complement strand
GGCAGAAACAACTATGCTTTTCCCTTTCAGAAGCCCTGCATTGACTGCAAGCTCCTGCGGGGGGTTTAGGGTTGTTATGCCATCGTCAATCAGTGATTTTCTCGCTGATCAGGCAAATCCTTTAGTTCAGAAATCTGCATGAATTATGTTTATGAAGGGCTTTTAAAAATGTGGCGGGACGAGAGTGCCGAAAGAATTGTAATTAAAACAGCCCGGAACGCAAAACTTTAGTAAGCTCCACCAATCCATTTGAAGAACTAATATCTGAAAAAAGCGCACCCCTTCGCTCAGATCCATTTGCGCCATAAAGAAAAGTGCCATTGATGTTACCGCCAATGATTCCGCTTTGCCAGCGAACATTCTCTTCTGAAGTTCCAATTACTGATTCTAAATCATTTAACACTGTTCTTACAGGACCTGCATTATTAAAGGACTCCAAAACACGCCTGGATTCCGAATCCGCAAAAAGGTCCCTCAATGGGTCGACTTCATCAAGTTCAAGGCCCATGCAACTTACGTGAAAATCATTATTACAATCCGGAACCTCAGCAAACCCTGCCTGAACATAGTATTCTCCAACAATTCCTTCAAGTATTTCATCTGTGGTTTCCTCAACATTTGAAAAGAAGTTTTTGGCATCTCCAAATGGTGTGCCCGGCCCTTCAGCCACAACATATACTGAAGACGCATGAGCTCCTTTTTGCATATTATGTGGATTCACAAATAACTGAAATTCCATATTTGCTCCGTTTACAGATCCACTAAATTTCGAAGATTCCAAAATCCCTTCTCTATTCAAGGATTGATTGCCATGAACAACATACCCTCTATTTGATAAAGAGTCAACATATGTTGAAAGCATATCCAAAATATTTATTTTCCCTTTCTCGCGTAATGCATCTACAGACACGATTTTGCCTGAAACAAGAGCAGTTGCATCGTAATTCATATACGCACACCAAGACCCCATGTGTCTTCAATATATGCTACGACCGTGTCTGTAACAGGAGTGTTTGTTTTTCCGGTATCGTCTCTTATATATAACGGATTTTCCAACCCACCACCACGTTTCATTACTGCCCGATTCTTATAGTCTCCAATTGTTGTTTGTACAAACACCTGTGTTTTGTTTCCGCCGTCTTGAATAGCAAACAGCCCATCACTATAACTATTTCCCGTACTCCTAAATCCAAACTTTTTTGAATTCCCGTTCTTTTCCAAGACAAGCTCGTCTATAAACACATGACTTACGGCTCCTTCAGCTGAAACAAAATTATAATGTATGAATGTCTTTAAAATCCCGTTTATGCTCCCGTCAGAAGATTCTAGAGATATTGTGTTGTTCACGCCCTCATAACTTGATTTAAGAGGCCCTACTCCTTGCCCGGAATCCCCGCCAATCGGATTTGTGGTGTCAACAGGAATCACACGGTCTTTAGTATCCTCAACAGAATATCTTCCGCGCGTAAGAATATCTCCAATAATCTTTGTAGGGGATATTAGTTTCACACTGCCAACACAACTTGGTTTTGCGCTTTCATCATGTTCGCCAAGTTTTGTCAATAGTTCATCTATAGTGCCTTCAACACCAAAATAATTCTCTACACGAGAGTGCTTTTCTGCGCTTGGTCTATACGCGATAGGATATACGAGCGGTTGAGAATCAGGCATAATTTATCACCAAAATACAGTAGTGATAAAAAACATTTAAACCTTTCCCTAAACCCGCAATTAATAAATCTCAGAAAACAATACACTTTATGCCCGCAAAATACATTGCAATAGAGGGAATGGACGGCTCCGGCAAGACCACGCAGGCAAAGATGCTTGCGGACTTCCTGAAAAAGCAGGGCTTTAAGGTTCTTTCAGTGACTGAGCCAAGCAAGAGCGCGCTCGGCAAAATGATTTCCGGCAAGCTTATCAGGGAAAAATACTCTCCTGAAGCTGTTGCCCTTGCGTTTTCATGCGACCGCATGATTCATTTTGATGAGACGGTAAGGCCTGCGCTCGAAAAATACGACTACATTATAACAGACCGCTCATACATCTCAAGCCTTGCGTACCAGCCGCTTCAGGGGGTGCGCTTTGAGTGGGTGCGCGAGCTTAACCGCTATGTCATGAAACCGGATTTAATATTTCTGCTTGACATACCGGCTGTTGTCTTCATGCAGCGCAGGGGAAAGACAAAAGTGATTTTTGAGAACCATGAGTTCCAGAAAAAGCTTAGGCAGGCGTATCTTGCGCTTCCGAAGCGCTTGAATGAGGACTTTATCGTGGTTGACGGGACAAAAGGTATTGATGAGCTGCATGAGGAAATACGTGCTCTTGTAGTAAAGTTGTAGACTCCGCATCCGTGTTCATCAAATCGTCGAAATATTTTTGACATAAAACGCTCTGAACTCTATATTTTTTGTTTCTAACCGGTTCAGAGCGAATTTCCAACAGACCTCTTCCATTCCAGTCTGTAAGATATGTTGATATTTTTCGACTCAACTTGGGCACGCAAGCATCTTTTGATCTTTGTGTCTTTTTATCATGAAAATACGTATCAAACCAGCTTTTTGCAAGAATATTGGAATTAACAAAACTCATGTCTCCTTCCAGTATTATTCTCAAAACATCTACTTCTTTTGGTTTTCCACAATCTAAAGCCATACTACTAAAGAAACTCAGAATTCTTAAATTTGTTGCTATTCACTGCTATTGTCGAAACAATGTCTCGTCAAAAATTAACTATATATAACTAATGCGCACATTCTTCTTTGGGAGACAATGACACTAAAGCAAATCCGAATACACGGAAGAGGGGGACAGGGCGCTGTTACGTCCGCAGAGCTTCTGGCAATTGCTGCCTTTAAGGACGGCAAGCAGTCCCAGTCATTCCCGTTCTTCGGTGTGGCAAGGCGCGGTGCGCCTGTTATGGCATTCACGCGCATTGACGACAAATTCATACGCCTGCGCGAGCAGGTGACAAAGCCGGACTATGTGATGGTTCTTGACCCGACACTCACAGAATCTGTTGATGTCGCAGAGGGGATTTCTGATAATGGAATGATTATTGTAAATACATCAAAGAATCCCATTGAACTTGGAATAAAAACCAAGGCAAAGATAGTAGATGTTGACATAACAAAGATTGCGCTTGACATAATCGGCGCGCCCTTTGTCAACACCCCTATGCTTGGTGCTTTCGCCAAGGCAACTGGTGAAGTGTCTCTTGACTCAATAATAAAGGCAATTGATGAGAAAATGCCTGAAAAGATTGCAGGCAAAAACATTGATGCTGCAAAAAAAGTTTACGAGGTTACGAAAAAATGAGTTCAAAAATTCCTCTGGCTGGAACAATAAGCGACGTAGGGAGCACTGTATCAAACAAGACAGGCACGTGGAGAACATTTCGCCCTGTTGTTGACACTGAAAAATGCACAGGCTGCGGCATGTGCGAGCGCTTCTGCCCTGACGGCTCAATTGTTGTTGACAAAAAGAAAAGAAAAGCAGAAGTTGATTATGATTACTGCAAAGGCTGCATGATTTGCGCAGAAGTCTGCCCTGTGAAATGCATATCAAAGGAAGTTGAGGAAAAATAGGTATTCTAATGGATAAATCAAAAATGCAGATTCTTGAGGGAAGCAGGGCCGCAGCAGAAGCCGTTGTCCTTTGCAGGCCTGCGCTTACTGTGGCATATCCTATCACCCCGCAAACTCATATTGTTGAAGATTTGGCAAAATTCATTGCAGACGGAAAGCTTGACGCAAAGCACATGGAAGTTGAGTCTGAGTTCTCTGCAATGTCTGCTGTTGTCGGCGGATCTGCTACAGGCGTAAGGACATTTACTGCAACAAGCTCGCAGGGGCTCGCGCTCATGAACGAAGTACTTTTCGCAGCGTCAGGCATGCGCCTTCCGATTGTGATGCAGGTTGTAAACAGGGCGCTTTCGGCCCCGATAAACATTTGGAACGACTGGCAGGACTCGATTTCAGCGCGCGATTCCGGATGGCTCCAGCTTTACTGCGAGACTGCGCAGGAAGTGGTTGACACAACAATTCAGGCATACAAGATTGCAGAAGACAAGAATGTTCTTCTCCCGGTAATGGTGTGCATGGACGGGTTCTTTATCACACACACTCTTGAGCCTGTTGAATTGCCTGACCAGAAAAAAGTTGACAGGTTCCTGCCGCCGTACAAGGCAACTCACGCTTATCTTGACCCGAAAAGACCAATGACACAGGGGCCTTTCGCATTCCCGAAACCATATATGGAATTAAGGAAACAGCTTTCTGACGCGATTGACAATTCTGATAAAGTAATAAAGAAAGCCCACGGCGATTATGCGAAATCCTTTGGCAGAAAGTACGGCAACGGGCTTATTGATGAGTACAAAAACAAAGGAAAGAAAACAGCAATAATCACAATGGGCACTTTGGCAGGAACTGTACGCGAGGCAGTTGACGCGCATGGCGACATCGGGCTTGTGCGCATACGAAGCTATCGCCCTTTCCCGAAAGAGGATTTGAGAAAAGCACTCAAGGACACGGAAACTGTTGTGATACTTGAGAAAAACATTGCACTCGGAACAGGCGCAGGCGCGCTGTTTGATGAGGTAAGGAGCGCGCTTTACAATGAAGGAAAGCAAAAAGTCCTCGGCGTTGTCTGCGGAATCGGCGGCTCTGAAGTGACTGTTGAAGACGTGAAAAAAATAGCTGATGATTCAAAGAAAAAGAAAAACGGGGATGTTTGGTGGCTAATGAAATAAGGTGTGGTTTATGAAAAATAAATTAATTATCGCTGTTTTATTGATAATATTGATACTCGTGGTCTTCGCTATGTTTAGCTATGTAAGCCTGGGACCAATGAAATATGAGCCCCAGAAAAGCAGTTTAGAGCAGGTAACATTGTGTAAGGAATTATGTATGCAAAACAAGGGCCAGGATTTTTCCAGCGGGCCTTGCCTGTCTAATGAAATAAAACCTGACTGGGTTTGCGACATTGCGCATTCGCCACGGCAGGATATAGACAACCTTCCGGAAAACCAGTGCAGCGCTTTAAGGGAAGGCAGGGCGCATCACTTTGTTGAAGTTGATGAAAACTGCGATGTAATAAGAGTTGTTTGAGATGAAAAAAGATGATTTAATTGCACCGGGGCACAGGACTTGCGCAGGCTGCGGGCCCGCAATAGCAACGCGCATGATGCTTAGGGCTACAGGCCCGAATGTTGTCCTCTGCCATTCAACAGGGTGTATGGAGGTCACGACAACCCAGTACCCGACAACCTCATGGAAAGTGCCCTGGATTCATGTTTTGTTTGAGAACGCATGCTCTGTTGCAGCAGGCGTGCGCGAGGCACTTGACGCACAGGGAAAAGAGGATGTAACTGTAATCGCTTTTGGCGGTGACGGCGGCATGGCTGACATCGGAATCCGGGCAATGTCCGGCTTGATGGAGCGCGGCCATAATGTACTAATTGTGATTTATGACAACGAGGCGTACATGAACACAGGGATACAAAGAAGCGCATCAACCCCGTGGCATGCAGCGACCACTACAACGCCCTCAGGCAAAATGAGCAAGGGAAAAGAGCAGTGGAAAAAAGATATGGTTGCAATCGCGGTCGCGCATCACGTGCCGTACGCTGCAACAGCTTCAATTGCATTCCCGTTTGACCTTGAGAAGAAAATCAAAAAGGCGCTCGAAATCAAAGGCCCTAAATTTTTGCATATACACACCCCCTGCCCTATTGGATGGTACTTTGACTCTGCAAAAACAGTAGAGGTTGCAAAGCTTGCAGTTGACTCAAAGATGTGGGCACTGTATGAGGTCGAGAACGGTGAAAAGAAGCTCACCTACACTCCAAAGGGAGCGCCTGTTGCAGATTACCTGAAACTGCAGAAAAGGTTCAGGCATCTTTCTGAAGAGGACATCAAGGAATACCAGAAAAGGGTTGACGAGAGCTTTGGGAAGATGTTTGGGAAATAATCTATTTCTTTAGTATAGTGGGTTTCTGTCGGAAAGACATGGGTCACGAACATTGCTGAGATACAAATTGTTTAGTTCTCGTTTTGTTATTGAACCGACAGAATTCGGTTTGTATGCGCAGGTATACACGATTTTTCGCGCATAACTCTTTATTCAGCAACATATCACTCAGGCGCCAAAAAAGTTATATAACAGAGTGCCTCAGATAACATGATGCATAAAATACATTCCTTACTTTATCTTGCCTTTTTAGAACTAAAGAGAAAAATATTTGGCATAAAGTATTTTGCTGAAGTAGATGTGACTGATAATTGTAATCTTAGATGTAAACACTGTTATCATTTTAATGACGAAAAAGACTTTAAAACAAAGGAATTGTCTTTAGATATCTGGGGAAAAAGATTTCTTGAACTTCATAAATCAGGAATTAGATTCATGTTGTTAGTGGGGGGAGAGCCCGCACTTCGAAAGGATGTGCTTATGCTTGCTAATCAAATTTTTCCCGTTAATTATGTTATTACAAATGGTATAATTAAGATACCAGAATCCTTTAAACATCTATTATTTGTATCCTTGGATGGCATGAAAGAAACAAATGACTCGATTAGGGGGAAAGGTACTTTTTCAAAAATTATGAAAAATTATTCACAGGACAAACGTGTTGCAATTAATATAACGCTAACAAAAGATAATTATAAAGATCTTGAGGATGTTGTAATATTAGCAAAGGAAAATGGATTTCGCGGCGTGGTATGTAATATTTGTACCTTCGGTACTAAGGTCAAAATTCCAATGGCCGTTAAGAAGAATGAAAGAAAGATAATAATCGATGAACTAAAGAGGGTAAAATCCAAATATCCGGATCATTTCCTCTTGACAAAATCAATGATAAAGTGGTATGAGTTTCCAAATCATGTTGGGTTTTGCCATTGGGGCGATGAAGTGCTGCACTTTGATGTTTCATGGAACCCCAGAAGATGTTTTGGAAGTAATGCAGATTGTTCCAATTGTGGCTGTTTGGCAGGAGCAATGCAAAACCCCTTAAAATTAGTAAGAAACCCTAAAGAAATGATGAACTTTGTTTAATATTTACGTTTTCTAAATACAACACAAAAAAAATTCTCTTAAGCCCTCTGTTAAACTCAACTGCTCCTAACCCCCACCACGAAACCTTTTTTAAAACCCAACCCACAACTATTTTCATGTTTGGAAAGCTAAAGGATGCGCTCACAAAGTTCGCCAGAATCGGCGTAGCAGACAAGGGCGCGGTTGAGGAGCTGGTAAAAGACCTTCAGCGCACCCTGATTGCGGCAGATGTCGATGTAGGGCTCGTCTTCGAGTTGTCAAAGAGGATAAAAGAGGAGGCGCTCTCTGAAAAGCTTCCGGCAGGGCTCACACGAAAGGAGCATGTCGTGAAAATAGTATATTCTGAAGTTGTGAAATTCCTTGGCGAGACACAGCCTGAAATCACGCTTAAGCCGAAAAAGATTCTTCTTGTCGGGCTTTTCGGCTCAGGAAAAACCACTACTGCGTCAAAGCTTGCAAAGTTCTACATGAAAAAGGGCATGTCTGTCGGATTAATTGCAGCAGACACGTACAGGCCCGCAGCTGTCGAGCAGCTGAAGCAGCTTGGAAAAGCCCTGGGTGTTGAGGTGTACGGCACTGACGAGAAGGACGCTTCAAAGGTTGCAAAAGAGGGGCTGAAACACTTCTCAGGCAAGCAGGTAATAATTGTTGACTCTGCAGGGCGCTCTGCACTTGACGAGGAGCTTCGCAAGGAACTTGAGGATATAAGCAAGGCTGTAAAGGCGGATGAGAGGCTTTTGGTCCTTTCAGGAGATATCGGGCAGGCAGCCAAAAAGCAGGCAGTCGAGTTCAATGAGATTGTAAGGCTGACAGGGGTTATTCTTACAAAGATGGACTCAAGCGCAAAGGGCGGGGGTGCGCTTTCTGCCTGCCACGCTGCAAAGACAAATGTCCAGTTCATAGGCACAGGAGAAAAGGCAGGGGACTTTGAGGTCTATGACCCAACGCGCTTTGTCTCGCGCATGCTTGGCATGGGAGACCTTGAGGGGCTTCTTGAAAAGGCAAAGGACGCGATGGACCCAGAGAAGGCGCAGGAGCTAATGGAGGGTGAATTCACACTGGAGTCATTCTATGCCCAGATGGAGGGTATGAAAAAGATGGGTTCCTTTGGTAAGATAATGGAAATGATTCCTGGCATGGGCGCGATGAAAATTCCAAAGCACATGATGGATGAGCAGGAGGATAAGATGCAGCTGTGGAAATATATGATAGACAGCATGACTCCTGAAGAAAAAAGAGATCCGGACACAATAGAGTCCTCGCGCATGCAGAGGATCGCTAAGGGCGCAGGAACCGAGACTTCTGAGGTCAAGAACCTTATCAAGAACTTTCGCCAGATACGAAAGATGCTCAAAAAATTCCAGTCCGGCGGCATGAAAGGCGGGGCAATGAAGAACATCATG
>JAIVYS010000040.1:0-8457 GCA_048635325.1 Candidatus Bathyarchaeota archaeon | reverse complement strand
GCCGCCCTCTCGGGCTTCGGCCAGACAGGCCCCTACTCGAGCCGGGGCTCCTACGCCCCCATCGCGGAGGCGATGAGCGGCCACACGCGGCTCACGGGGGACAGGCAGGATCCCGAGGGCCCGCCCATCGGGATGGCCCAAGCAGATCGGGCAAACATTGATATTGGGTTGCTGCTCTTCAAAATTGTTCGGGCAGGAGCAGAACATTTTGCTTTTGGTTTTCAACTCAACATGTATTTCTAAGCCAATAGTCGGTTTGTACATAATCTTATTTTTTAATTTCTTTGATAATTTTTACTCCGGAGCTGGTGCCGATTATGTCAGCGCCGGCTTTTACCATCATTTTGACATCAGCCAAGGTTTTAACTTTCCCAGCAGCCTTGATTAATAATCCCGGAGCCGCTTTTCTCATTAGTTTCAAATGATGGGCTTTTTCTTCCAGCTCCCGATGTTCCAAAGGGTCTTTGAAAGTAGCTGTTTTCACGCAAATAGCCTTGGCTTTTTTAACAATTTCTGAAGCTTTGGCAATTTCTCCATCAGTTAGAAACCCGCTGCCGATAATCACTTTGGTGGGCAGTATCTTGCAGACCTGCTTTAAGTCTTGAGCAATTTTGTTGTATCTTTCATATTTCAAGTCAACAATGTTCATTACAATATCCAGTTCGCTCGCCCCTTCTTTTTTAGCCTTTTGGCAGGCTTTTATTCTTTCGCGTGCAGAGCTTAGCCCCATGGGCGGATCAATCAAAACTACGATTTTAACATCACTGCCTATTCGCTTAATTGACAGCATCTCCATTTATTGGCTTTTTGAGTTTTTCTTTAAGCGATAAAATTTCTATTTTGTTCTTATCGCTAAGTTCTACAAATAACACACAATTAAAATTATCCTGAAAACTGTCTACAAGTTCTTCCCACTCCTCTGTTCTGGGTTCGGCATTTGTATTAATAACGTCCAACTCCACTTCTTCACCGACACCCCAATATCGTATCACTACATAAATCTTCATAATTGGATCTCTGCACGCTGGTTTTTATAAAGCTGCCGAGATACTACTTGATAACGAAGCGCTCATTTTAACAACTTGTAGTTTCCTTTAGAAGTGAACTGAAGTATATTATTATTCCTCAAAATCTGGAGTTGTTGTCGTATTTTGGCTTCGATATGATGATTGTCTGGATGTAGTTTCATCAGATCTTTTTTGCTTCCATATACATCTTTAAGCGTAAACTCATCTTTTCTTAAATCTTCAATACTTTTTAAAACATCTAAGGTCCACCCACGCAAATCCGGCTTTTTGCTGTTCAAGAAATTCATTTTTTTCCAATTTTTATGAACTTCTGCTTTGTCGATAATATTCTCATTTTTGATTATTTGTATCTTGCCCTTTTCCGGTATGTTCTTCAGCAATATGTTACATCCAATCCATCCGGCGCGCCTTGCAGTAGCAGATAACGCATTTCTCACCTCAATTGCAGATGAGGATATGAAAAACTTCGGAATTAAGAACATGTTTTTTACAATCCACTCATCTTTTGAATAATGCAAAAGCAAAAAGTTTGGCGTTCTATTAGAATTAATAAACTCCATCATAGTGCCATATGCGCCGTCGGTCACTCTTGTTCCGAATTTATTGCTTGAACTCTTTAACTGGAACTCGTTTTTACAATGTTCGCAAAAGAAATCCGAGACTTTTTGATTATTGGGGTGGTTCAAAAGATTCTCATTTAAGCATGTAGGGCAGTACATTTCAGAAGAGCACCAGTCCTCAGTTAATCTTCGCGCAATTTGAGAATTGCTTTTATAGTGTTCAAAAATTTCATTATTGTATAAAGATAGATTGAGCATAGAAGCACTTCATACATTTCCGTCGTATCTTATTTGAGTATGTCTTCTTTATTAATGAATTTTAAGAAAGGACTTATCAAACCGTATTAATAACTGTGATTTGTCGCTAGCCCTCGCCTTTCCACACATAATTAGCAACAGTATCTTCCAACACTCCACCCGCGCCAACTATTTAACCCCCTGCAACCAATTAAATACATGCCAAAACAGCGCAAGAAGACGCAGTTTGATCAGGGCGTGGAGAACTTTGGAGAGGAAGTCGGGGCGCTCGGCAAAAAGATGGAAAAAAAGGGCAATAAGTGCTGCGCGTGGTACCGCAATACTTTCGGGGTTGCAGGGCCGCTTATTTCCGCGATATTCTGGCTTGTCTGCCTTACTTTCGGCATATGGGCACTCAAATTCCTTGTGCTCAGCACAGGAGCTGTCCCGCTTGCTGGAACATACGATTTTTTTCTTGGAAACATTGGGATATTTTTCCTGATAATTCTTTTGTCTTCGTACCTGTCATATTTTCGAAGTGTATCTCCCAAGGCGTATGCCGTGGTTTCGCCCCTGTCAGCGGCGTTTGACATAACTGTGTTTTTATGGGTCGCAGCAAATATTGTTCAAATAATAAATATTGGCCTCAAAAATGATGTCCTTTTAACTGGCGCGGATTATGCCTTAAGCAACCTTGCCGCAATATTTATTCTTTTTGCGTTTCTTGGGTATTTTGTTCTTTTCCTTGGGTTAGTTTTTGGCGGGCTTGGGCGCGCGTCTGAGAAAGTATCTGCAACAGGCCGGCCTGCGCGAAGCAATGCAGGACCCATGCCCCGCAGGATTTATCGCTCTGGAAAAGACAAGATTCTCGGGGGAGTGTGCGGCGGCATCGCCGAATACCTCCATGTTGACCCGGTGATAATTCGCCTGATATGGGCTGTTTCAATCCTGTTCTACGGCACAGGGTTCGCGCTATACATAATTGCATGGATAATAATACCAAGGAACCCGAACCACAAGTGGGATTGATTTTTTTAAACTATTGTATGGGGCCACGCGAGCGGTCGGTGTTTGTGGCTCTAATGCGTTCTTTGCATTCTTCATTGATCTTGGTCTAAAGAAAAAGAAATAGGCCGTCAATAGAGTTGACAGCCCAGAGAGTGGCACTAAAGCGGTCTGTTCGTTTGTTGCATTCTTGTTATATTGCGCTTACTATCCAAACATACTCATATGTGGATTTTGTTCTTGCTCCAATGGACCTTCAGGGACACGAAGCTCTTTATATAGTGAATCTAGCACTGAGGCAGATGACTTTATGTCGGTTGAGTCCCCCAAACTTTTTAATAACTCTTCTATTGAATCCTCGTTTACCCTATCCGGCGGCTTACATATATCTGTTGCCAATATTAATACCGGACCGCATGTGTCGGACCGAAAACCAGAGCATCCGTTCACCATACCCTTAATCTGCTCTACAGTAGATTTATATTGATCACCGTCTTCGTGCTTAAGAGGCAATACTATTTCATACAATTTACCAAGTACTTTCAGTGCCGACGTACAACTTTTTTTGACATCGTCACGATGGTATTCAATACCCGGACAAACACCTCTAAACAAGTCAATTAGCGGTTCTATTTTGGTATAACGTACTTTCGGTTCCATCTTATCACCTTCAATCTCCCTTGATGAGTGATTATGGAATATGGTTTGCTTATGTGCTTCTTTGGGTCCTGGATTGTTCCTATCACTCCCACGTCTTAGTGATACCACTAAGTAAACAATTTTTTAGGGTCGTGAAACTATATATAGTTATGTTACCACGTTCTAGTAGCTTTTTACACTGTTTACACGAGGTTTGAAAACAAAATAAGGCGATCCTCAACATAAATAAAACTCTTCCCGGCAATCATACTATATGTCCAATTCATTCAAATTTGCACATATTGCTGACTGCCATCTTGATTCGTGGAGAGAGCCTGTTCTTAAGCAAACCAACCTTCTGGCGTTTCAGGAGGCAATGGACTGGTGCATTAAGGAGAATATGGATTTTGTCCTGATATCAGGAGACCTGTTCCACTCGTGCACACCGGACATGGAGATTCTGCGCGCTGCAACCAAGAAGATGAAAGAAGTGCGCGATGCCAAAATACCGATATACGTCATTGCAGGCTCGCACGACTTCTCGCAGTCTGACAAGACAATAATACGCGTCCTTGAGGCAGCAGGGCTGTTCACCAATGCCGCAAAAGCAGAAGAGCGTGACGGGCGCCTTTTCCTGAAATTCACGACAGACGGAAAGACAGGCGCAAAGATTACAGGCATGCCCGGCAAAAAAGGCGGGCTTGAGAAAAGGTATTACGAGGCACTTGATGTCAGCTCGCTTGAAAAGGAGGATGGGTTCAAAATATTCATGTTCCACTCAGCAATTGAGGAGTACAAGCCCCGGTTCCTGAGCGCGATTGAAGGCATCCCGCTTTCATGCTTCCCGAAAAACTTCAGCTATTATGCAGGAGGCCATGTGCACACAACATTTGAGAAGAACGAACAAGAGTTCGGAAAATTTGTTTTCCCGGGCGCGCTCTACCCGGTTAATTTCAGGGAGCTTGAGCACGAGCGCAGGGGAAATTTCATGCAGGTGTCTGTTGAAGATAACAAAGTTACTACAAAGCGCATACCGATTGAGCCGCGCATTGTGACTGCAATAAGGATTGATGCCAATGGAAAATCAGCAGAATCCTGCGAACAAAAAATGTGCGAAGAATTAAAAAAAGTTACTCTTGCTGACCGTATTGTGCTTCTCCGTATCTTTGGCAAGCTCTCGTCAGGAAATGTGCGCGATGTGGATTTCTCAAAGGCAATGGAAATTGCGGACAGCGGGGGTGCAATGCTTTTCAAGAAAAACACATTTATGCTTGAGGACAGGGAATTTGAGGAAGTGCAGGTCGAGGACTCCCTGAACCTGCAGGAACTTGAGTCAAAGCTGCTTCGCGAGCACCTTGGGAAAAGTGACCTCGGCACGAATGAAGAGCTGCTTGCGCGAGAGCTAATGGCGTGCCTTGACATTGAGAAGCAGGAAGGCGAGACAAACAGCGCATTTGACGAGAAAGTATCTTCTCTCGGCGAAAAGGCGCTTGGCATCTCTAAAGAGGATGATTAGATGATTATTGAGTCCCTGCACATCCAAAACATACGAAGCTATACAAACGAGAAAATAAAGTTCCCTGCAGGCTCAGTCCTTCTTGAGGGAGACATCGGCTGCGGAAAATCAAGCATACTTCTTGCAATTGACTTTGCCCTGTTCGGGCTTCGCGTTGGGGAGCTTTCAGGGGCAGAGCTTCTTCGCCACGGAACAACACAGGGAAGTGTAACCCTGAAGATACGCCTCGGGGGCTGCGATGTCGAGATATCGCGCACCCTTGAAAGAAAAAACAACGCGATTATGCAGAGCGCAGGGCACGCCATAGTTGACGGAGTGCGGCACGACCTCACAGGCTTTGCGCTTCGCTTCTTTGTGTTCGAGCTGCTCGGATACCCGGCAAACCTTCTTCGAAAGAACAAGTCCCTGCTTTTCAGGTACACAGTCTACACGCCGCAGGAGCAGATGAAGGCAATACTTCTCATATCACCGGATGAAAGGACCTCAATAATGCGCCATGTATTCGGCATAGACCGGTACAGGCGCCTGCGGGGAAACTCTGCAATAGTCTCGCGCACTCTCAGGCGCAAGATGGAGTGGCTTAGCGGCCTTTCCGAGGGCCTTGAAGAAAAAGAAAAGCAGAGAACTGAGATGCTCGCGCAGGATAAAGAAATTCTGGATGAAGTAAACAGCCTTCAGGCAAAAGTAAAAACTGCTGAGCAAGTCCTTGCAGAAAAAAAGAAGGGCATTGAGGTTCTTGAAAAACAGAAGCAGGAATTCGTATCTGCAAAGGCAAAAATTGATGTTGCCGCGTCAAAAAAAGATATGCTTGAAAAGCAGATTGCGGCCCTTCAAAAAGAGTCTTCTGTCCTGGCAGAAAGGCAAAAAGAAATATCCGGAAATGAAAAGGACTTTAGCGAAAAGGCAGATAAACTGAAAAACGAAATCCTGATGAAAAACGACCTGAAGACACAGGCAGAGCACTTTGAAAAAGAGATTCGGGCCATTGATTCTGTAATGTCCGAGAACAGCGCACGGCAGAAGATGTCAAGGGAAATACTTGAGCGCGTCAAAAGCATAAGCCAGTGCCCGACATGCCTTCAGGACGTGGGCGAGTCGCACAAGCGGGCAATACTTGGCGGCGAGGAAATCAAGATATCAAATTTCCAGAAGATTTTCTCTAAGCTTGAGGAAGAGAAAAAAGCGATTATGGAAAAGCTCAGCGAAACAAAAAAAGCTCTTGAGAAAATCGCAGAAAGCGAGCGCGAACTTACAGGGCTTCTTGCATCTGAAAAGGAGATTAAAAGGATAGCTGATGACGTGGCTGCAAAAGAGAAAGCGCTTCTTGATTCTGGAAAAGAAAAAGAATCCCTTGAAAAGGAACTTGCAGCACTCAAAAAGGATGCAGAAAAAAACGCAAAAGCCAGTGAATTGCATGAAGCTGCAAAAAAGGAGTTTGATGTCCTTGATGCAGAGCTTTCACTGAAAAAGCAGGCTCTTGCGCGCCTTGAGCAGCAGCAGGATGACATAAAGAAATCCCTTGAATCCATTGAGCTTGAGATCGCTGACAAGCGTCATGCTGAAAAAGAGCTTGCAAAAATCAAAAAGCTTCACTCATGGCTTGAGGACCGGTTCTCACCGCTAATGGAAACAATAGAGCGCCACATGATGGGGCGCATACACCATGACTTTAATGCAATGTTCCGCAAATGGTTTGAGATGCTTATTGAAGAAGAGGCCCTTTCTGCAAGGGTTGATGCAACCTTTACCCCTATTGTCGAGCAGAGCGGGTTTGAGACAGAATTCAACCACCTTTCCGGCGGGGAAAAGACCTCGGTTGCCCTTGCCTACAGGCTCGCGCTCAACCACATGATAAACTCCCTTGCAGACAACATAAAGACAAAGGACCTGCTCATACTTGATGAGCCAACAGACGGATTTTCGGGTGAGCAGCTGGACAAAGTGCGCGATGTCTTGCGTAGTTTAGCGTTGCGCCAGATAATAATTGTTTCGCACGAGGAGAAGATTGAGAGCTTTGTTGACAATATTATACGAATTGAGAAAATTAATGGAGAAAGCCGGGTTGCGAAAGCTGTGTGAAATCTCAGTTTTTTATAGAAGTAGGATGTTCTGAAAATAAAAATTCCTTGTTTTTCACTTTCTAAAAGTACCGCTTTATAGAGTTCGCGAAGTGTTTTGTATACATTAGTCACATATTTTTTTTGTGAATAGTATATCTATTTGAAACTCTGAATTACCTTTGACATAGGGTCTCCTTGTTGCTTCTTTAGCCGCACCAGTGTCTATCAGACCCTGTAAGTATCCCTCTATCACAAAATAACTAAGACATAGGCATACATAGTTATGAGTTGACGCTGTGTGTATGTGTGCTTTGACTTTTGTTTCCTTACAATAGTTGGGGAGATACTCATAGAAATATGTTTTCCACAGAGCCCCACCAACACTTAAATATAAATACCATAACGATAAAGAACAAAAGAGATACAAAAACATCCAAAAAATCAATAGAGGTTATAACATGAAAAAAATGAAAAGTCTCATGGCAATTTTATTTTTAGCAGGGCTAATACTGACCGCAGGTGTTGTATCAGCTAAAGGAACAGAAAAAACACCGGTAAAAGTTTTGGATCTTGGAAAAGAACTAGGTTCACAAAAACAACCAACTCTTCAGCCAAATGAAGAGAACAGAATGATAGTCCAGACAACATCTGGGATAGACAAGCTTATCTTCAGGCTAAAAGGCTGTAAAATAATTCATGAACTAAACAGCGCAACAGCAATAAAATGCCCAAAAGGCAATCTACTTACCATTATAACAAAATACAGTGATAAAACCAAGACAACTGAAAACAGAAAATAATTAAACAAGAAATTAGAGTTTATATTCAATCTTCCAAACATAATTGATAAAAAGTTTAAGATTATCATGTGACTTAAGTATATACCAAAAGAACATCTACCAAATTCATTCAAAAATCGAGCTGACGGTCTTTTGAAATTTTGAGGGTTTAATTCAATGATAATTCTAAATGCAAACATGATGCATAAGCTTGCATAGATTAATACTTGCGGCCGCAGCCAAAAGATATCGGTATCACTTATTAACAATCCATCAGAGTAATAAGAAAAAATGAGAGCCAATAATCCCACATAAAATAACGCACCAAAATATTTTAAAGATATCTTGGAAAGTACATTTCTATAATAATCGAGATTTAATCCCATTATTGAACCTAACATAAAACATATTGAAAACAATCTTAATACAAAAATATTATCTGGAAATAAAAATACAAAAGGTGTTAATAATAATGGATAGCCGGGGAAATAATTGTTTATTGGAGGTTTATTTATCCGGTTAAGGTTACTGTACGTACCTTTTAATAATGATTTTGCACCAATAATATAGAATGAATCGTCATTAAAAAAACCTACAAAATAGGCATTCATACTGTGAAGGTAGACTATCCCT
>JAIVYS010000039.1:0-8576 GCA_048635325.1 Candidatus Bathyarchaeota archaeon | reverse complement strand
GCAGTTATGAAGGCTGAAAACGCTGCCCTGGCAGCAGCGAAGATTATTGCGCTCTCTGATGAAAAACTTCGCGCAACTCTCTCAGAATACATGAAGAAAATGCAGGAAAACGCAAAGGGCAACTAAACATTAATATACTCATTCTGCCTTTATTTGTTCATGGCCTCAAAAAAGCTTGACAGGGTCACGGCCCAGTTTATTCTTTCAGAGGAGCAGACTCTTCTTGCAAAGCAGAGGACTATGCTTGCGTTTATTCAGACAGGTCTTGGATTTATAGGTATGGGGCTTATTGTTGCTAAGTTCTTCGGAGTAGCTATATTCCAGTTTATAGGATCTGTACTAATACTGATAGGCTTCTACGAAATCGGGCGCGCATACAGAAAAATGACGGAATATAACAGGCGCCTCGAGCGCGTTAAAAACCTGATTAAAAAGAATTCTATATGTGAACTTGAGTATAAGGATGTTTTATAGGTCGAACCCTCACAAATACTGTTTCTTTTTAGTGTTTTCAACCCAGCACTCAACCAGTAAAAGACCTCTATTTTGAAGAAGAAATATTGTCTAAAAAAAGTATATTTTTGTAAAAAAAATCCAGCAATAATTGATGTATCGAGATAACAAAATAACAGTATATTTTTACTATCAACTTCAACCACAAAAACATATTGATTTATCGCCATCTCGATTTCTGCTATTCAGTATATGTATGGAATAGAATATACTGTTTTGCTACTTTTGCCATGATTTCCCATAATATATGCATTATACACTACCAGAATGGCGTATTCATATAGTGTTTAGAACGATACGTTTTACTGAAGCCATGTTTTTTGAGAAGTATTCTATAAAGTATATGAATAGATATAAACTCGAAAAACCAACAATGTGTGTGATGTTATGCCCAAAGCCCCAAAAAGATACCAGACGACCATTGCAGTCAGGCCGCTCGACATCCCTGATTTTGAGTCCCTATTGCAGCTATTATACCGAGGAAAGAAGAACCTTGACCTGCCTGAACACGCCATGAAATTCCTCAAAAACCTGCGCGAGAAGGGCGAAGGAGGTCGTTTTGCGCGCCGTGACTGGGATACGTACTGCCAGGAGAATAACCTGTCTAAAACGACCTATTACACCATGATAAACAAGCTTATTGGAGTGGGGCTTATAGAACCTGCAGAACACGATTTTTACAAGCTTTCTAATCGCTCGGAAAGGTTCTTTTCAGCCATTGCAACGTCTGTGAGCGCGTTTATGGCTAAAAAGAGCCAGTACACACCCGTAAAGGAAGCAGAATAGCCAAAAGACCATAAAATAGCGTCAATATGCAGTATTTGTGGTCTCTTTTGGCAGTATATGTGTTCATAATTGCCTAGTTTGCCTGTATTCGCACCCCTAAGAACCATTGCGGTCTATGCCTTGCCTCGTGTGCATGTATTCGTGCCTCCTCTGGAGGCACTTTTTCTTTTGATCAAACTTTTCTTTGCGAGCCATCAAACCAACAGGTGGCGAAGTAAAGAAAAGTTTGAAAGGAACGATTGTGAGAGTTAAGTGATTCCTCCGCGAAATCACTTTTCTGAAAACAGCCATAAATTCAGCCATCTCTGAAGAAAAATGTTTTTTTTGGTACATTTCGTTCATTTAATATACCCTCCAGAGCGAAAATAGGGGTAAAAACGCAATCAGGATTTTGTAGCCAAGCCCTACAGCTATCGGTTTTTTTAGATACTAAAACATATATTTCATTAACTCTTTTTCATAAAAGTAGAATAATATTGATATATTGAGATATTTTATCATATTCATACTGAGATATTGACATACGCACACAAAAACATATTATTTTTACATGCAAATGTGAGTGTTAGTTGTGTTGAGATATTGAGGTATTTTGTGATTGAGATATCACCACATTTATACGCTGACATAGATTGAATGCAATAATATATAGATGGCTCTGCAAAAGAGAGTGTTTGGTGTGAACCATGAATGAATATATTCTGCTGCTTCTGCAGTCGCTTTGGCTGATATTGCCTGCTTATATTGCGAATCCGATCCCTGTAGTTGTTGGCGGAAAAACTCCGGTGGACTTTGGCAGGAAATTCTTTGACAGAAGGTCTGTATTCGGGCCAGGGAAGACGTGGAGAGGGAGTGCTGCCGGCATAACAGCAGGGACGCTTGCTGCGTGTTTTCAGATACTTATCGGTGAGAGTTACGGGCTCACAGAACATGGATTTGTTGAAATGAGCGTGACTCTTGGGCTTCTTTTGAGTGCGGGCGCCATTCTCGGGGATATTGTTAAGAGCTTCTTTAAAAGGCGCCTTGACTTCAAACGAGGGCAGAAGATGTTTCTCGCAGACCAGCTTGACTTCCTTGTAGGTGCTCTTTTGCTTGCATCGCTTGAGACTTCGGTTAGTTTTGGCAACATCGCGGTTCTTGTTATAATAACTCCGTTCATACACCGCCTGACAAACATTTTCGCATACAAGCGCGGCCTTAAAAGCGTGCCGTGGTAGAAAAACAACCCGTTGATTGTGAGAGTTATGGCTGTTTTGCAACTTATTTTGATTGGCGAATTCATACTGTCCTTGTTTGCAGGGTATTTTTTTGCGGGAATGCATTGGGGAACAGGAGCCCTGTTCCTGTTTGCAGCGCTTATTACCAATATCCGGACCGGAAAACTAGCTAGAAAGAAGCAGAAGTCTTTTGTAAATCTAACAGGGCGCGTATCAGACGCCTTTATCTTTGCAGGAGTTGCGGTTGGAGCCAGCGAGTTCCTTGCACTGGGCCTGTTTGTCCTTTTCCTTATGGTGTTTGTGCCGCACATAACATGCAGGATACGTGAGCTTCGCGGGCTTCAAAACATGGATTTTGGGAGAAAATACAGGCTTTTTGTGATAATTGTGGTAGCACTTGCAGAAAAAAATTATCCTGGCACGATTGCTGTGGGTCTTGCTGCGGCAGCCGGGCTTGCTGTGTACGATCTAATAAAATCATTGAGGATTAAAAAGCGGGGCTAATTGCCTTTAAGCGATTTCTTATCTAGAATTTATACGGACCGTCAATGATATTAACCTGTTTTCCTGTTTCAGGGTCTACATATTCCATAGGGAATCCATCAGAATCATAGGATAGGACAACTAGCGCCTCTTTCGGCCCAGATACATCTGCAATTATTGCCCGTAGTCCAGAGGGAGGAATTTCGGTATAAGAACGTATCTTTTTTTCAAAAGAATCTGTATCCGTGGTTCTAAGTTCACCACTAGACCCGCTTGTTTCCTTAATAAACTGAATTGTTATCGTCACAAAACAACACCTTTTAAGTTAGTACCATATAGTAGCACTTATTTAAATACTTATATACTCTATGTAATATACATAACACTATATATTTATTCCGACAAGGCGCGCTGCACGGCGCATATACCACCAAAGCGCCCTGTGCAAATCCAACTTGGTGCCATATGCCTCTGTCCTTCCTGCCTTCAGAGCTTCAAGCTTTGCCTTGGCATCAACAATAGCATACGATAATCGGGCTTATTCTGGTTGATTTTGTGAGGGTTTTGAAGAAAAACTAAAAAAGCTAAGAAACCTCAACTTGCATAATAGTCTATAAGTCTCTTTAACTCTGTGGGGACTCTGGTACCATCATAACGCTCAATAACCAATTCACCACGTCTAACTCGTCTATATACTGGTTCCTCATCCAGCATTCCAACAGCCACGGTTAGAATAGCAAGATACGATCCGCTAATTGTACTACTATCTGGCATAGCACCACCCATTACGTCTTGAATTCATATCAAAAATAATCTGTCCGCAATACATATATTATTTTGTAGGACCAAAAAGAATTGATAAAATGAAATCGGCTATTTCACGCATAGTTGCTAAAGCGCTTCAAAACAGGAAAACCATATTCTTACTGCTGATTTGCTTTTTAGTTGCGAATTTGCAGGCATTTCTTCTGAACTATTCTCATATAATCTCTGTAGAACAGCCTGTTCTTGATGAGTTCAACAGCGCGGTGATGGACAATATGCTAAATGCATGGGCAACATCGTTTATTTCAAGCCAGACAAAAAACCTTGCCTTATACACTGACAACTATGATTGTAAGAGCATAGACTGCTTTGAAGGCTACGCAGAAAAAGAGTATCTTTCTTTCATGAATAATGAAACTTACGCGTATGGCCTGAATCAAACAAAATGTTTTAAGGCTCTTGATAAAAAATGCCTGGAAGACGCATCACTTCAATACTGTATAAACAATACACTTCGTGAACAAAGATGCCTTGCAAGCACACTGGCACGAAGAGGTATTGGCTTTACAACAACAGCCTTCGGGATTCAATTAACAGAGGTCGTAAACAGCATCAATGATGAGCGCTCTGGCACAATTGATTACAAGATAGGGTGTGTTCTTAACACTGCATTTGTTATGGCTGTGGCTGCCATAAAAACCGCTCATTTTTCAAACATATTAACAGACGAAGTGGAAGAATGTTACGAACTCTATAATGAATCAAATCTCGCCGATTTAGAGGTTGCAAAAATATGTTCCCAAAAGCCGCAGGAAATGTTCGAAAAAATGGTTGAAGCGCTTAAGAAAAACGTGAGTTATCTCGAACCCCTGCCTGTAAAGGATTGCGCATATTACAACATATTAAAGGTATCAGAAAAGTGGAGGTTAGAAGAGCAAGGCAAGCTGAACAAATCAAGGATTCCTGTACTGCAGCTGTCCCGACTTATTGATACATTTATATTGAATGAATGCAGCCAAAAAGGTTTCGATGCTGCAAAAAATCACACCCCCTGCATAAAAGCAAGAGGATTTGTGCTTACGCAATATGCAATTGCAGAAACAATGATTTCTGCAGCCACACAAACCGCGTGCCTGTCACAAAAAACAGCGCAACTGAAGGAATATTTTGAGGAGTTGGACAAAAATGGAATGGAATAATCTTGTAAGAAATGCTTCAAAATCTGCTTTCAGGAAGAGAAATATATGGTTCTTTATCTTATTTTATGTCTTTAGCTCCCTGAGCTTGTTAAACGCTATGACTAATATCACGGTCATGGAAAAAGCAAGTGCACTAATCGGTCTTGGCGCCGATGCAAGTAGTCTTGAAGTGGCTATGGAGTATCTGAAATATCTTATCCCAATCATAGTCTTTTTAATAATCCCTTTATCGCTTGCGGTATATGGCGCATTCATATGCAGCATACATGGGAAGGAAAACTCAATACTATCATGTATGAAGCATGCAACAAGGAAACTGAAAAGCATACTGGGCGCGGTTATAATCATCACGCTGCTTCAAATGCTTCTTGTATTATTTCTTGCAAATACAAATTTTTTTGAATCCGAAAACAATGAGGCAAACTTTCTTTTCGAAAACCAGCAAAATGAAAAATTCGATACATTGCAAAACGCGATTGACTACGGCTCCGCATATGCACTAGTGCTGATGAATTACGCAAGACCGCAAATCATCACTCCTTTGCTGGTTAAAGAAGCATGTATTTTGGATAAGGCCACATGCATGTGGGCACTCTCAACACACTACACACCGCTCGCGCTGGTTCAGGTATTCCTCTACATGCTCGTATCAATTCTTTTGCTGTTCGTGGTGCAAGGCATTGTGCTCAATGATTTTGGTGCAATAAAATCCATAAAAAACAGCATAAACATTGCGAAAAGAAATATGAATGACGTCATTCTTCTTTACATGATTTCTCTTGTAGTTTTCCTATTTTTCGCACTAACCGGCTCTTTGATAACCTATGTATTACATGCCTTTTTTGGCCTGACGTCTGTTGCCGCATATAACATCTTCATTTCATTAGGGCTTATGTTCGTCTTTGCCCTTCAGACAAAAGCATATATTGTCTTTTACGAGGAAGAAATTATTATGCGTGTTTAGAATAAAAACCGCACCATTCGCCTCAAATACCACTGCACTGCTTTCCACACAGGCAATGTATTCCCATACACTTTTGTCTTTCCTGATTTAACTGCTTCAAGCACTGCTTTGACTGTTTTTGCCTTTGCATCAACAATAGTATAGGCATTGCCGACCTCTTCGGGCATGTGAGCATCACTTCCTGCAATTGCGGGCAAGCCGCGCGCCTCTGCCGCGCGCTTTGCTTTTTTGTTGCTGTAGTACGTGCGCGAGTTGAATATCTCGACAGCATCAAGGTCGAGCTTTTCTGTCAGGCTGCGAATGCACAGGGGATGCAGGACAAGCGAGTATGGGTGTGCTGCGGCAACGAGTGCGCCTTCTTTGTGCATCAATTCAACAAGCTCTTTTGCAGGGAGCCTTTTTGGAAAGCTTTTCGAGACACCGTATGCGAGAATGTCGCCTTCTTTTGCCTTTACTTCAACTCCGGGAATTACAAGAATGTTGTGCTTTTTGCCAAGAGCCATAACTTCCTTGTGGGCAAGGACATTGTTGTGGTCTGTTATTGCAATGCCGTCAAGCCCGGCACTTTTCGCACGAAGTATTATTTCCTCCGGCATCGAGAACCCGTCTTTTGAATAGCGCGAGTGTATGTGAAAATCAATCTTTAGCTTCAGAAAACCACCATTCTAGTCAACAGACTTTGCAAGCTCTTTCAGGTACTTTCTGCCATCCTGAAGAAGCTTTTTTCCCTCTGGTGTCATGTGATAGTATTTTTTTCCGCCCTCCCACTTTGAGCGCACATACCCTGCAGACTCAAGCCGGTACAGAACAACATAAGATGTGATTTTTGCAGACGCAAAGCCGAACCGTTTCTTCAAGGCTGCGCTTAGCTCATACGCATAAAGGGCTTTTTCTGAAAGAAGGCGCAAAATGTATATCCAGAGAACCTCTGTAGTCGTCTTATCGCGCAGGCGCTCAAGCGGTGTAACCATAAAGAGTATTTTTCCTCCAAAGGTTATAAGCGTTGCTGGATTTCAACAACCATTGCTGTCTCGTCGCACTCATCAGGAAACTTTATACAACCCCTGCAATCAGACCATATTTTTTGCGGCAAATCAGATTTGTTGATTTCTCTAAAGCCCATTTTTTCGAAAAATCCTGAAGCATATGTCAAAGTAAAAACCTTTGTCACACCAAGAGATTTTGCTTCCTCCAGAGTATGCTTAACAAGCAGTGTGCCTGTTCCATGATGCTGCTTTTTTGGCAGGACAGCCAATGACTTTATCTCTGCAAGCACGCTTTCACCTGCCTTTTCCGGCGTGTACTCGCGCCCGTAAATGTGTGCTGCACAGCAGCCGACAACAGTGCCGTTCTCCTCAGCAACATGAAAAGCACGTATGTCTTCATAAATTTCGTACAGGGCTCGCGGCAGCATCCGGCCCTTTTTCGCATGAAGCATAATTATTGCTTTAATAGCTTCTGCATCTGTTATTACTGCTTTTCTGACACGCATACATGCCATATTAGCGCGCACCTTTAAGAAATGTGTGCGTTCTGTGCATCTTAACCCGCAAACGAGCCTATGCCTGAAAGAAGCGGGCGAAATACTGCGCTCACAAGCAAAAAGACGATAAAATAGACCGAAACCCCTGTGATAACAACCTTCCAGATGGTGTCATTCTCTTTTATTCTGTCATCACCGTATTCTATCCGGGTCATAAACATGCCAAGAATTATCAATATCTGCACAACATATATTCCGACAACAAGCTGGAGAAGCTCTGAAGGCATTGCAGAATCAAAACCAAATATATCCAGGCTCAGGGCACCAAAATCCCCGGGCATGTCTGACTGAAGCTTGTTGAATGTAAGGGAGAGGCGGGCAAGAATCCTTATTATGAGGTCTGATATGGCAACAACAACGCCGGAGATTGCAGGAACGAGTATGTATGCCTGAAACTGCATCTGGGAAACTGCTGATGAAAGAATGTCCTCAATCTTTTCCTGTGTGGTATGCATGTCACGAAGATATCTTGCAATCGTCAGCATTGCAAGAGATGCTGCCTTCGTGCCCTTGTCAACAGAGATTGAAACAGAATTCATTATCGCGTGTATAAGTGCAGAAGGGTAATAATTCAATGCACCATATCTTTTATCGAAAAGCGAGTCGCGAAAAGTCATGTTCAGGCGATTCATGTTCTTCAGGGATATTTCAAAAAGCCCTGATATTCCAAGCGCTTTTGTGTCCTCGTGCGCAGAAAAAATCGCCTTCTCAACAGGCGTGCCCCCTGACAGCCTGTTGCCGAGCGAGAAAAGAGCGTCCTCAAACTCGCTCTCTGTCTTGACAATGGCGTCCCGAAGCCTTATTTTCTGGAAGCTTGTCAGGTAAAAATATACTGCAGCCCCGATAGCGAGGCCGACCACTACACTGATGCTTGCAAACATGCTGACAAAGCCGCTTTGTATCACCTGCGCACTGAAAAAATTCGAGCGGTATGTGAAAAGAAGGCCGGGAATTGTTAATACAAGTGTAACTGCGAGCGCAATCGGCCACACTGGCAGGTCAAGTTTTCTTTTGCCACTCTGAACACGTACAATATCAACAGGTGTATAATCAGGGTGCATTGATATGTCTATCTTGCTGTGGGTTGAAGGCCTTTTTGAAAGAAT
>JAIVYS010000038.1:0-9364 GCA_048635325.1 Candidatus Bathyarchaeota archaeon | reverse complement strand
CCAAAGAGGAAGTCATGAAACAGTGCGGGGATAATGCCAGAAAGTTTTTTGAACTTTAATGTCCCCGGTCCGAAAAACATATACGGATTAGAAAGCCCTGAAAAGTACGGGCAGTATCAGGAGTAACTTCTATGAATTATAATCCAAGATGTTTTGTTTTTATTTTCTCCACAATTTTCTTTGTTTCTTTCAGGTCATTTTCAAACTTTTTTGAAAAATGCAGTGCTATTATTTGAGCATCTTTTTGAGAGATTTCACCATTATCGTTTATCATCTCTTCTCTCCTTGCAAAAGATACAATATTGTCAGAAACCGATTTTCTTTCACGAATCATGTTTTCAATATTTTTTAAGAGCGGTTTATAAATTTCAGGTGTGATTGATTTAGCAAACCTATAAAATCTCTTCGTATAATCATACAAGGCATCATCGTCAAATCCCTGGTAGGCACTTTTCTTTTGAAGCTGTTCGCGAACAAAAATGTGCGGAGGTATGTACATTATGCCGTTCTGTAATTTGAACGAGTCTTTTATTCCGATGTCTGAGGGTATTACTTCTATAAAGTCTCTCTGAATTTTTTTAAGGCATGATTTCAAAAGTACAGAAACCCCCAAAACGATGCTTATATAATTCATGTCCATGCCTCTTTGCTCAAGCGTCCCGTGTTTGTTGATTTTTACAGGATTCCACGATATGTCAAGTTCAGAAGCATACATCTGATTTATATTCACAGTTTTATCTACTTTTTTAACTGCTTTCTTCCACCTGTATTTTCGCCTCTTGATACTCCGCATAAGATCTGTTTCAGTTTGCTTATATGGTGGAAGCGCGCCAACCTGCTGAAACTTGCTGTACAGCCCTGGATATCCTAGTTTTTTTCCACCGCGATAAATAAGCATTCTGGAATCTTTGGCCAGCAGTTTTCCTTCAAAAAAAGGTGATGACTGAGTAAGTAGAGTGAGTATGGGATCTATAGCAATCTCAAAATTATAACAGTTCAGAAGGCTTCTTTTAAGTTTACTGTCTATTAACAATTTCAGGTTTTTCTTTTCATAGTCAAAAACACCCTTTGGAAGAGCATAATGGTGGTGAAATCCAACCGCTTTTGTGGCAAGAGAAAATTTTTCTGTGCCAAATATCTTTTCCTTTATCTTGTAATTTCCATTATGGTCTGGTGTAAACCGGGACTCTGTTTTTCCGGGATACGTGCCAAATGGGTAAATCAGAAGTTTATTCTCTTTTGCTACTTCAATTATCTTTTCTATAGTGCCTATCATCTCTATAGCGGGATTATATGCATTCATGTGCGGGTAACATCCTGTTTCAATCATATTCCGTCCGCATTCTTTCACAACATCGAGTTCAGGATATTTTTTCTTGATAGTAGTTATGAGATCAAAGCCCTCATAAGAAAGATTTCCTTCATCATCTATAACATGCAGTTCTGTTTCCAGTCCGGTCATCGACCTCTTGAGTGGCCTTTTCTCATCCTGCTTTTCTGTTGTGTTTATCATCTCCATTTTGCAACGCCTGTATATTATGGACGCGGCAAACTATTTAAGCAGCAGCATACATCTCATTTTATGGGCAAATTAAGAAAGTTAGTTCAAAAAATGAAATTTAAATTCGTACTTGAACAGCTAAACCCCCTTTTAATCCGTTTATCTTCCCGCTCCATTAGTTTTAGCTTGTCAGAACGTTTTCTGCTCTTTCAGTTTTTAAATCAGGCAAGCAGGAAGATTGAAGACAACCCCTACCTGAACTTTTTAAGCATCATAAAAAACTACAAGATTTTTGGCAGGATTCTTGGCGGAACAATCCATGATTTTTACAGGGATAGGAACAAGTCATATTTTGTCAATTTTTTTGTTTCTAAAGAGTTATATGCAATCGTAAAATCAGACATTGAAAGAGTTCATAGTATAAATAATGACCTCAAGGTGACGATATTCAAAGAAGGCTTTATTATTTATGATAATTATAAAACCAATCAATTTAATCTGTTCTTATTGACATGCCATTCAGGCACTTACATAACACCATCTATTGAAAAAAAGATGCTGCTCACAAAAGAACAGCGATATCGTGAGGAAGATATAGCATCTGATGAACTATATAGCAAACTTGTTTTAAAGCAGGGAGGCATATGGATAGATAACAAACTGTCCCGATATTATTGTGACCTTAATCGAAATAGCTCCAACTGCATTTATGGCAGCAAGCCCTTTGCAGACAAGAAAGCCCTTTGGAAAACAGCACTGACAAAAGCAGAAGAAGAGAAAATACATGAAGTCTACAGAAAATTTTATTTTCTTTTGACAAACTTGCTTGACACATATAAGTTCAATGTCATTCTTGACGGGCACACTATGAAAGATATGGAAGGAAGAACAAATATCAGCCTGGGCACTCATTTCATACCTAAATTTTATCTGCCGATTGTGGGCAGCATCAAGCGAAAAATAAAACAGATGGATTACGGCTCTGTTGGAATTAATAAGCCATTTCGCGGAGGGTTTATTCTTGAATGGATGTCACTTAAATTTCCGTGCGTATTTATTCTTTCCATGGAATTCAACAAAAAATTATATATGACTAAAAACAGAGTAAAGGTTATTCCAAAAAAAGTAGAGAAATTATCTGAGGACATAGTCAATATTTTTGATATTATTGAAGATGAAGGCTATAGGGCTCCGTTGCGCAAGCCGTGACCAAGACCCATAACGTATACCCATTTATAAAACACGCTTTCCTTAGTTCTAGAATGCCAAAACCAGACATCATAAACGGAAATATCACAAAAACCCTGATTCAGCTATCGTGGCCAATAACAATCGGTCTTTTGATGCAGACCGGATTCAACATCGTGGACACTATGTTTGTCGGGCGCATTAGTGCTGACGCTTTGGCTGCTGTCAGCATGACATTTCCCATAATTTTTCTTTTTGTAGCACTTGCAAGCGGTGTCGGCGTGGGCACAGTGTCTCTGGTTGCAAGAAAAATAGGGCAGGGAAGAAAAGATAAGGCAGGCATTGCAATAGCAAACATTGTGGCCGGACTCATTGAAGGGCTCTGGTTCTGGCGCAGTACGAGAAAAGCGTAATGAAATCAACTATATATACCGCGCGCGCTCCAATAACCTTTAGGGGAGATAATGCGTTCAGTAAAAAACAAGTTAGGTCTAGCCACAGAATTGTCTGCCTTTGCAGGCACATGCCTTGGCAATATGCTTGTCGGGGCAGGAATTTTCATCTTGATTAGCCAGAATGTTCTTGGCGCACTCATTATCGCGCTTGGCATCGCAGCGCTTGTGCCGACATATTACGGCATTCGCCCTGCAAAAAGTTCTGACAGTGCGCTGATTATGAATCCAGTGCCCATGTTTCTTGCTGTAGTGCATGAGCGAAGCAAGACAAGTGTGTAGAAATCTATTCTTTCTTCTCTTCCGTTTTCCCGAGAATTTCGTCAAGCTTCTGCTTTCCTGCCTTGACGACAACAGTGTTTATCTGCGCAAGGTGTGTCCCGATGTCAGTCCCGCGCACAATCTTTCGGCGTCTTAGCCCTTTTCCGCTTTCCTGAAAGCCAGTGCTTCTTGTCAGAAGAATCCTTTTTGCAGCAGAGCCTGCGACACCCGGCTTTATCGGAAATCCGGACTTGTCAGAGCCGCCTGTAATTTTGAGGTGATAGCCCGGCAGGTCTATGATACCTGCGTCAAATTCAGCGCCAAGCTTAAGCCCTGCAAGGCCCGACATCTTCTCATCGGCAACCTCTTTCTGGTAAGCTTTTTTGGCTTTCGGATCGCTTATAACGAATTTTGTGCCCATAATATCACTCTTTTGGTTCAAAGAAGAACATCCACTATTTGATGTTCAAATTTATAAAGGTTGCATTTATCTTCAAAACCCTGCTGCTGCTTTTTAGAATATATAATATTTAGAGGAAAAAGAACACTATGCCAAAACTAATTGCGCTTGTCGGTATGCCGGGCAGCGGAAAGTCCGCAGCCTCAAGGCACCTTCAGGAAAAGGATTATTCTGTAGTTCGCCTTGGTGACCTCGCTGATGCAGAACTAAAGAAACAGGGCCTTGCGCTCGGTGAGGACAGCGAAAGGCGCGTGCGCGAGGGTTTGCGCAAAGAGCACGGCATGGATGTGTTTGCGCGCCTGAACAAAGGGCGCATAGACTATGTGCTCGAAAAAACAGGGAAAGTCGCGATTGACGGGCTTTACAGCATGCAGGAGTATGAATTCTTCAAAAAGGCGTACGGAAAGAATTTGCACATTATTGCAATATATGCATCGCCGAAGACTAGGCATGCGCGCCTTGCATCAAGAAAAGTGCGCCCTATCCCACCGGAGAAGGCACTTGAGCGAGACCATGCAGAGATAAAGAACCTGAACAAGGGCGGCCCGATTGCAATGGCAGGCTACACAATAATCAATGAGGGGAGCGCAGATGACTTGCGCCGCGAACTTGGTACTATTCTTGAAAAAATAGAGTGAGTGGAGGGAGTTTAACATGGCGCATATAGACATCAAAATTTCAGACGGTTTCAACCTTGAGAAGATAATGAAATTTCGCCCGTTCTTTTTCTTCTTCAATGACGAGCCTGTGCGCACTGTGCTGTTTCACGGCACACCTCTTGAGCTTAGGTTCAAGCAGAACATGTGGGATTTAAGGGTTGAATTGAACAAAGAGGTCAGCGAAGACTATAAGCAGGCTCTTGCGCAAAAAATCGGGTTTTGCTTTGGCGCGAATGAAAAATTCGGCAAATTCCATGTAATGTGTGAGAATGACGAGGTCTTATCGCGTTTTCTTGACAAGATAGAGGGCAACCGCCTGATATCTGCATTTGATGACTTTGAGGCGATTGTCTCGATTATCTGCTCGCAGAACGTAAGCTTTGCCCAGTATAAAGACATGGTTCGAAAGCTTGTCCAAAAATACGGGTACAACAATTCTTTTCCTGCCCCGCGCACTATAATCGAAAATGCAGGCAATCTTAAGGACTGCGGGGTCGGGTACCGCGATAAATTCATACTTGAAGCTGCAAAGAAGCTGATGCTGAAAAGCACATTAAGTGATGATGACATAAACAATGCGCACGGAATCGGCCCTTATTCGCGCGACATATTCCGCCTTTTCCAGAAAAGGGATTATTCTGCATTTTATGTTGATACTTTGATAAAAAAGATATTTAAGGAAGAATACGGTGCGACCCTTGAGTCTGATGCGGACGTGCGCGCATTCGCTAAAAAGAAGTTCGGCGAGTTTAGCGGGCTTGCAGAGATTTATTTGCAGAAGTTTTTGAATGACGTGCCAAAAGAATGATATGTTGTAACGTCTTCTGCACTGTTTCGGAGCCGTTAAATTTAGGTTAGTTTCTCCAAACGAATTGAGGGCAAGGAAGTAAAGTGACCGCAGAGTTTCTAATTCTTCGTAATTTGTTGGGACTTGGTCTCGTTTTTAACATATGCAATAATGCAAGCGAGCAGATAATATAAAATCAGGCTTGACAAAATCGAAAAAATAATCAGAAATACGCCACAAAAAGGGAATCTACAATCCGGATAATCATTGGGATAATAGAAAAAATCATAAAAAAATCCAAGTACATTAATGGGAATAAATGGAATAAATAGAATCGGTACAAAAATAATCACAATAAAAAACAACAAAGCATTCAAAATTAGGAGGCCTAAAGCATACATCAATTTTATCTTATCAACTTTTAGAAACTCCTTAAGGCCCATAAACACATTCTTGTGAATCGCGGCATATAAGTTTAATCAATTGAGGCAATCCATAAAATAGAATTTGAATGCCCAAGAAACAGAGAAGTTTGCCGCATTGTTTAATATTTTTGGTCTTCTAAGTGAGGTATTGCCTTTTGCGGGCATGCAGCCACACAGCGCCCTTCACTATCGCATTTTTCCGGAGCCACAAGAACTGATTTTCCATCAACTATTTTTAAACATTTTAGAGGGCATGCTAAGACACAATGTCCGCATCCAATGCAGTACTCTGTTAGTATTTTTGGCAGCTTTTTAGTTGGCATACATCACATTGGGATGAACTAGTATAAAAAACTTATTTTAAAAGGCAGCAGATTGTGTTTAACTATTGATTATTTCACTTCTTGAGTCCAAATAAGTCTTTTAGTTCACCGAAGCTGTTTTAGGATAATTGCCCTTAAAATGAAGAGCGTTATCACTTATTTCTAACTGGTCAATTTTTAAATCTGACATCTTTGATAACTGCCTGTTAATTAAAGTGTTTATTCCATTTTCTCCTTTTTCAATATATTCTTTGGGAATAGGCAAAGGCAAAAGCCCTGTTTTAACTTTTTGAATTTCAATGGCAATACCAGAAGATTCGCTTTTGACAATACTACCCTTGATATAAATTGGTCCTGAGAAATCATAACCATGTTCTTTTAAATCAGCATAAGCCGACATCTCCGCTTGATTGTTGTCGTTTAATTTTACCTGAATCTCTTTGAGCGGTCCCAGGTTATTATTAGTTGCCTGAAGCAATGAGCTAAGCTCAGCGCTAGAAAGGGTAACATCCATTGGACCATAATCTTCGTATGTTATGTCGCAAGTTAAACAATATTGATCTGTTTTGCCAGTAAGTGTTACTTCTTCTCTGACAAGCAGGTCCTGATAAAGATTTGGATCAACATTTCCAAGAAGGTTTACGGGTTTATCTGTTCCGAGTACTGTGCTAAAAACAGGAATTTTAACAATTCCAGTTGCAGCCACTAAAGTGAGAGCGCCACATATTAACACCAAAATAACAGCAATAATATTTTTTTTGTCCATATTTTCCTTAACCTCATCTTAACTGAGTAAGCATGTTGTTTTTATGGCAATAATTTATGATTTAATGATATAAAGATATTTATTATGGTGTTTGGGGTTTTTTCCTGGAACGGCGCCGGGCCTTAAAAGAGAACGAGAATAAAAGGCGTTCTTATTTTCATAATCATCATATGTTAATTAATTTTTATATTGGTTTTCACTTTTTGATGGATTTGTTGTCATCGTAGATTTTTCTTACTTCGTATTCTATTATGTATTTCTCTCTTTGAACGGGTTGTATATTTTCGAATTTCGCACAAAAACCTCTCTTTTCAACACAGCAATTGTAAGACTACCCCTTCACAACCCGACTCTCTCCACCAACCTTCTCAATCCGTATTATATTGTCAACAAAGCTCTCAATCTTCTCCTCGTGCGAAACAATTATTATCTGGCGCAACGCCAGACTGCGCAAGACATCGCAGCCCCCGAAGCGTATCTTCAGGGTTACACTTCCCTGTGCCGTTCCGTAGCGAAGAAGCTCTGCCCCTGAAAGCTCGCCTGTTCGAGATTTGCATTGGCAAAGGAAGAACCAATAAGCTTTGCGCGCTTAAAGTTCGCGCCCGCAAGATTCATGTTTAAAAAGTCCGGGCTGAGTGACACGCAGTGGCTGAAGTTTCTTTCGCCGTCCTGGTAGCGTTGCAATATCTCGTCTTTTTGGAGTTGGCGAATTATCGGGATTTCGGGCTCGTCGTCAGGCATAATACTTATTTTCCGCATTCCAATATAAAAATACGCCTGCATTACAAATTATGCCCGCAATAGACTTCAAAAAAATAGGTGAAGGCGGAGGCATTTTTACGCGCCCTGCCATACATGAAAATGTAGTGTATTTTGGCGCATTTGACTGACCGACTATTCTGAGAAAGACAATAAAAAGAAAAAAGATGATGAACACATAGAAAAGCTTTTCAGGCTTTGACAACAAACGCGCAACTTCTTCGAAACCTTAAATACCACCTTATACAATAATTAAAGGTGCATCTATGACAAGAATAATCTCTGTTATTTCAGGAAAAGGTGGTGTCGGAAAGACCACTCTTGTCTCAAATCTTGGCGCATCCCTTGCCAAAAAAGGCAAGAATGTGACTGTGATTGACGGCAACGTCACTGGCGCGAACCTCGGCATGCACCTTGGGCTTCCTTCTGCAGATTGTTATCCCATATCACTCAATGAAGTTCTTCGAAATGATGCCTTCATCACGCAGGCAATGTACCGGCACCCGGCAGGCTTCTCTGTAATACCTGCATATCTTGACGAGATATCCCTTGATTATGGCGGCCTTAAAAAATGCATAAAACCCCTTATCGGCGCGAATGACTTCATACTCATAGATGCAGCAGCAGGCACAGACAAAGAGGTGGAGGCTGCTGTTGAATCTTCAGATGCAGTTATCATAGTAACCAACCCGGAGCACCCTGCTGTGGCAAACGCTGTTGCCGCAAAAAAGCTGGCAGAGCGAAAGGGAAAAGAAGTTCTCGGCCTTGTGCTTAACAAAGTCATGCACGAGGATCACGAGCTTACAGAAGCTTCTATTGAAAGCATGACAGAGATGCAGGTTCTTGCAACACTTCATGACCACAAGAAAGTGCGCGAGGCAATAGCCCACCGCACGCCTCTTGTGATACACGCCCCGAAAAACAGGACTGCAAAAGCAATAGTGCAGCTCGCAGGCCAGCTATGCGGTGAAGAGCCGCAAAAACAAGGGCTCGCCGCCCTGCATGAGCAGATAATGACGTTTCTCAAGAGATAAAGTGACAGTTGGTTTTATAAGGTCTAATGGTGAATAATTCATATGGCGCTTACAGAACACATTGAAAACGCGTGGAACGCATATAAGAAAAATTTCTGGACAATCATAGGAGCGCATATAATCGCGGCTGTAATTATCCTTGGGCTGATGTTATTGGTTGCCGGCGGGCTGGCTTTAAGTGCCATGCCTTTTGTGGCAGCAGACGGAAGCATAAGCGAAGAATCTGCATCTCAAATCATGACATCGCCTTATTTCATCCTTGCAGGCATTGTATTCTTAATAACAGTTCTCATTGCTCTTGCGCTTCGCGCAGGGCTTACGGGCATCTACAGGGACGCGCTCGGAAAAAAGAATGCAAAAATCGAGACAATGTTCTCAGTCGCAAAAGAAAAATACAAAACAGTGATAGGTGCACAGATTTTTGCAGCTGCCGTGCTTCTTGCGGGTGCAGCAGCATTATTTCTTCCGACACTCGCTGTTTTTTACGAAAATATTGTGGCCTTAGAGGCTATGATAACCGTTGAAGTAATTATTTTCTCGCTTTTCGCGCTGCTGTTCTCGCTGATTAATCAGGCAGTTGTTGTAAGCGGCGATCGCGCGATAGATGCTGTCAAAAAGAGCTATGTTATTGTAAAAGGAAATTACATTCAGTTCCTTGCGCTTGTACTTGTCTTCTTTGCCGCAGACCTCATAATCGGCTATATTCCAAAAGTCTGGGTAATTATCTCTCTTTTGCTTGTACAGCCACT
>JAIVYS010000037.1:0-9417 GCA_048635325.1 Candidatus Bathyarchaeota archaeon | reverse complement strand
AAAGATTCCCTGCTCTAAAGACAGTTTCATTTATACACCGTGATTTCCCAACATCAGGTCTTGATAAATCAAATCATGAAAATCCACAAGTTCTATTGGTTGGGCTTTTCAAGCTTCTCCAAACTTGTTTGGAGACCTTAGAGCGCGCAAGCGAAAGGGTTTTGATGGTTCGTCTCGCAAACATTGCGAGCTTGCCGTTTGCGGACTCACTCATCAAAAATGGGTCGAGGCGGATTTGAACCGCCGGTCTTCGCCGTGTAAGGGCGACGTCATTTTTGGCGCGCACTGTAGATACAGCAAATCATTGATTGATTTGCGCGCGTAGCCAACTAGACTACCGACCCACACTCTACATTCAAATGAAAAAAATATAAATCCTTGTTGTCCTGATTATTTCTTCTTTGCCCGCTTCTCTACTGCAGAGCTAATGAAAATCAGGGCACCGCTGACAACAAGCGCATACATTAGGTATGTATAGCTTGCAGTCTCCCTCAAAAGAAACCTCGTTACCTCATAGGTTATCCAGGCAACAGAAAATGACAGGCCGAAATACGTCAGGTAACCCGATACATGCTGCTTTTTCATTCCAAGTGTCTTTCCAAGGCCAACCAGCACAGCCACAAAAAAGAAAGGGATTATTGATGCATTCAAAAACGCGCTTGCAGAAATGTAGAGCGGAATAGAACCTAGTCCCACAACTTCCTTATATCCATTTGCAATCCCTAGTATGAAAAGAACAAATGCGGAAAAATACATGAAAAACGATGGCTTGCGCGTCCTAAATGCTGTGCTTGCTTCAAGATACGCCCCTTCCAGAGACTTTTCAAGCTGAAATCCTTTTATCAAAAGATATGTGCCGATAACTCCAACAATGAGCCGCCCTCCTGCGGTACCAAGAATTGCATATATTATCAATGCAATGGCAGGGAGCCCTATAAATAAGCGCGATGCCTTTGGCTCTGCAAGCACAGACATAATGAAATCATATGCCACGTAATACATGCTTTCAAGCTGCTGGCTTTGGCGGACTATGATTTTTTCAGAATACACAACATTGATTTTTGACTTGATTATTGGCAAAACATACTCGTCTTCTGCACCGTCTGTCACGAGCACTGCCTCTGTCACATCATATTTTAAAAGAACTGTCTCAAGATCAAGTGTGATTTTTCTGTCAGAAGTAATGCCTACATCAGAGTCTCCTGTAAGCGTAACAATTTCAGCAGGGCCTTTGCTTTTTATTTTGTCCAATACCTGCACTGCCTTGAAAATAGAATTGACATCCGAATCTGTCGGGTCTTTAAGGGCAAGCTTGTTTGCTGCAAGAAGGTTTTTTTCCCTGCCGATTACAGGGCCTGAAATTCCCACTTTTGCACCCAAGTCATCATCCCGGTCAACGCAGATAACAAGGGTTGCTTTCTTCTTTTTGGCTGTTCTGGACATAAAGTAGTTGTGTTGGCGCAATTATATAATTGTTATTCCTTTTTATCTACAACCGTTAAAACTCCATCCTTTAGGAGGGAGTTTTCGGTTGGAGACCTTGAAACCGAACCAAACAAACTCGGTCCTTCAGGGCGAGTCTCATAGAGGTTTCATGGTTTTGTGGTTACTATCGGCTCCTCTGCAACAATCACAGTGTGCTCTGCCTGGGATATTAATCCTTTTTCAGTATCCCGCAAAAAAGGGTACTTGTGAATTATGCCTCTCATTGTAAGCTGGTTGATTGTTGTGCTAAGAAGCGCGCCCGATGGCCTCTCAATCCAGCGCAGCGCAAAAGGCATACCAGCGTATTTTTCCTTCGCAATCCTGATGATTTCTCTTGCGTGCGGCGAGCGCTCTGGCTTCTCGCTCGCAAGGCGGAATATCTCTGCATCATTCGCTTCCATTACATAGCCGCTGCCCTCACTCAAGAACGGCTCTATTGCAATCGCATCGCCTTCTTTCAATGTTTCGCCGGACTTTGTTGGAATATTCGGGATGCTTGTGCCTGTATGTATTGTATATCTTCCAAGCATATGGCCTGAAAGGTTTGATACTGGCTTGTATCCTGCAGACTCTATGGTCTCACTGATTGCGGCCCCGATATCTCCTGTCTTCGTCCCGGGTGTTGCCATAGAAATTGCATTTTTCAGTGCGCGCTCAATTGTGGTTACCATGTTTTGCTTTGTTTTGTCAAGAGCTATAGTTATTGCAGTGTCTGCAATGTAACCGTCAACATGAACTCCAAGGTCAACTTTGACTATGTCCTTGTTTCCAAAGACCCCCTCATCTTTTGCTTTGGGAGTGCAGTGCGCTGCAAACTCGTTGAGTGATATGTTTACAGGAAATGCTATCTTTCCGCCAAGCTCAATTATCCTTGACTCAATTGTCTCTGCAGCAAGAAGTATGCTTTTGCCGGGCACAACAAATTTTCTTGATTCTTCACGAACACGAGACGCAATCTTTCCTGCAAGAATGTATTTTTCCAAAACAGCATCATCCATACAACATGATTATGTAGCAAGGTTTTTTAACTCTTTATGATACTATATCCTTCTTATGAAAACTGCATTGACTGCGTTTTTTCTAATTATGTTTTCTTCTTCTGCTTTTGCGCAAAATACAGATATCATCATCAATGAAATAATGTATAATCCTGTTCCAAGCGATACATACAATGAATGGATTGAACTTTACAACAACGGCACAGACAGCGTATCACTTGAAAGCTGGAGCTTGTGCGGCAAAAGCATTCTTTCGGGTTATGTTGACCGCAATGGCACTTTGCATATGAGCATATCATTAATAATTCCGCCAAAAGGGTATGCACTCATTACAGATGGTGGAAGCGGAACAGAAGTGTATGATAACTTCAATATCAATGAAAGTGCTGCTGCCATGCACGTTGATGCCGCATCTATTTGCGCGAGCCTCACAAACACAGATGGCAAACCAATTGAATTAAAGGATTCGTCAGGCACCCTGATTGAAATCATAACTTACGACCCTTCTATTGGTGCTTCAGGCAATGGCAAAAGCCTTGAGCGAAACACAACAGGATGGTTCGAGAGCCTAGCTGATGGTGGCACTCCCGGATGGAAAAACAGCATAAGCACTACGCTCGTACCCGAGCAAAACGAAAGCGAACCAGAGGAGCCTGATGTGCAGGAAAATGAAACTGTTGTGGATAACATCCCTGAAAATGAAACAGTTCCTGAAGAAGATCTAGAAGAAATGATGGTAGAAACTCCACTCGGCTCTGCAGAAATAACAATACTGTCTGCACCCTCTTCAATGCATTTCGGGGACTACGCGCCCATGCATGTCAGCTTTTTTTCAGGAGAGTCAGAGTTTTCAGAGGCGCGCATTGTCGCATATGTCTTCAGCCCGCACTGGATTTCAAGAGAGCTTTCCCGTGACGAGGAAACAATACGGAGCGCACCGTATTCAACAGGTGTTGCTGCTGCAATGCACAACATTGGCATAAACACCACAACAACAGTTATTCTCCCGATCTTTCTGAAATGCAATGAAGATGAAAAATACACTGAAGGGCATTATGTTCTTCGTGTCCGGCTTTATAAGAATGAAGGCTCCTGGACTTCTGTAACAGAAACAGACATAACGCTTTCTGTCAGCGGGAAAAACCCTCTCTGCGAAAAAGAAATAGTGTATGTGAATGTAACGACAGAATGTGAAGCAAAAGAAACTGCTCCTGAAGTAAAAGATGATGATGAACTTGAATTTTCATTTGGGGTTCCGGAAGTTGTTTATCTTGACGAGAACTTCAGCACAAATATAATGATCCGGAATGCAAGGAACGAAACTATATTTGTCGAAGCCTACTCATACCTCTATGACGGTGCAAAGCGGTTGTCATACGGATTTGACGGCGAGGCTTGGGGGAAGACCTGGGGTGCAAATGCAGTACAAATAGAGCTTGCGCAAAATGAAGCCAAAAACATCAGCCTCCTCAATTTAGTAAAAAACGCAACCAGCCTTGAAGTGCACACATACAAGATCATTGTAAAAGACCTAGGCACGTCAAAGAACCTTAAAGAAGAAATTGTTCTGGTTCGTGTTGAAAAGAAGCCGGAAACAAACAAAACAGTTGTTGCAGAGACTGCCGGAAACTTGGTTGATGATACAGAAGAAGAAATTCCTGAAACAGTCAGCGGCCATGCAATCACAGCAGAGCCAAAACCATCAATAATCAAAAGATTTTTTGGATGGCTGGAAAATATATTTTAGTTGCTATATGAGCCGTTTTTTCTGCTCTTTTATCTTCGCATCTTTTGCATCCCATATCTTGCTGCACCCGGAGCAAACATAGCCGCCGTACATGTTCAGATGTTGCATAAATTTCATATTGCCTGAACCGCAGTCAGGGCAGCGGACTTTTTTTTCATGCTTTATTTTGTCAAGAAGAGACTCGTAAACCATTATATCACCGAATAGAACATTATAATCAAAATATCTTTTTATGATTACGTTGCATTTCCCCATTTTCCAAGCCCTGTCTGCTTGGCATTGCCAAGAAGGTCGTCTTTTGTCACCCCGAGAACAGAGAGCGCACGAAGTGCTGCGGGGATGATTTGGTTCTCAAGATAATACTCCTTGTCATAGTTTTTCGCATACTGCATCAGCTCTGCACGATCTGAGATGCTGCCCCGCCCTCGCGTTACCACATAATGTATTGTTGTTCCGGGATGTATTGCCATGCCGCGCTTCTCAGCTTTTCTTGCTGCCGAAACATGCGGGCCTATCTGCGCATATTTGTTCAGGTCGCGCTTGACTGTTGTGTATATGCCAAGCTCTTTTAATTCAACGTTCCCGCTTTTGACTCGTTCAATTATGTTTTTCACATACTCAACTGCATCATCCTTTTTGTCAGACAGCACAAGCTCAATCACTTTTTCCTGCGTGTCTTTTGCAAGCTTTGACCAGTCGCGCCTTACTTTCTCGAAACCGCGGATTGTAACATTGCCTTCCTTGTCAATCAGGGCATACCTTTTCTTTGCCCCGCCCTCGCCTGTCTTTTTCTGCACAAATATTCCGCGAAGATATGTGCCCTCATAATCAAGCTCCATTATTCCCGGAAGAGTTGAATTTACATCCTTGAGGAATTTGCGCGCAACCTTTTCAGTATCCTTTTCTATCAGTAAAAATAGGCTGTCAGTGTCTCCATAAATGCACTTTAAGCCGCGCTTCTCAGCCATTTCAATGACCTTGTGTATGTAGTGCCGACCAAATGCAGTAACTGCCTCTGCGCATTCCCTGAGATACCAGCGCGAGCCGGCGAATCCCAGATAACCATAGAATGAATTTGCAAGCGTCTTTACTGCAAACTGTTTTGCATTAAGGGACTTGTATTCATCACTTTTTTTATCAGCAGCTTTCATTCTCTTTTTCATTTCTATGCGCTCGCGTATGAGTTCCTCAACAAGGCGCGGTATAAATCCTTTTTGCTTTGTGCAAAAATGGCTGCTTGTTCCCGGAACCCTGTTTTCTTTTTTACTCTTGCAGCACTTGCAGTTCAGAGTGTCAGGCTCAATATTGTGGGATGCAATTATTGATGGGTATAGGCTTCGAAAATCAAAGAGCGCAATATTCTTATGAAGCCCGGGCTTTGGCTCAACAACAAAAGCACCCTGGAACTTGTCCATCTCCATGCGCTCGCGCACCACATCCTGTGTCGGCTTGTTCGGAACCGCAATATTTAATCCGGATGCCCGCCTGAGTGCGTATGCCTCAACAAGCTGCCCGTACGTTGCCCTGCATGTGTCAAAAGGTGTGCTTCCTGTGAGCCTTGAAAGTGCGAAAATATTTGGCAAAAGAACTTTTGCAAGCCCGACTGTGATTTCAGAGTCATTGAGGCAGTATTCTGCAAGCTTGTCAAGATCTTTTTTCTTCTGCCATGATTCAATCATAGTCTCCCATGTCATGTCTTTTTTTCTTGAGCCTGTAAGCTCTCCTGAAACATTGTCAAGTGACATGACCTCTGCGCTTATAGTGGGGCGCATTATTCTTGACACAAACTGGAAAAGGTCTATGTGCACGCGCCCGCGAATTGATGCTGCATTGATTCGCCCTTTTCTCTGGTACTTCACACCCTGCCCATCGCGCCCGAAATCCACGATAGTCTTGTATTTTTCTGCCCGGTTCCGAAGAACATCAAAATCAAAAGAATCCCCATTATAAGTCAGAACAAGGTCCGGGTCTTTTTCCTTTACAAGCGCGCCCAGCTTTTCAATTACCGCTTTTTCAGAAGCAACATGTATGGAATCAGAAAAGTTGTCTTTTTCATATACAATGACTTTCTTGTAGCCGGCATCTGTGCAGACACTTGCCATGATAATCTTGTTTGCGCCCTCTTCTGGTATTGTTTCAAGATCATATGCAAAAAGAGATAGATTGTATTCTGCACTGCCTGCTGCAGAAACGCTTTTTGCGTCAATTGCAGTATCTGCGCTAAGAGACGATTCTGTCTTATCGCCGGTTACATCGGTCCACGAAAGCGGGAGAATCTTTTTGTCTATCAGGTATTTTTTGAAAAAAGGTATGTCAAACTCTCGCACGCCCTCAATTTCAGGCAGTGCTGCAACAGCGTCCTTAAGCTTTGGCACATCAAACGGGAGTTTTGCAAAAACCTTGAGAATTTTTTTCTCCTTAAGGCCAATTATTTTTTCAATAGATTCAACACGCTTTACAGAAGCAATTCCCTTTTCATCAGAAACAGAAACCTGAGAAACCTTTTCCCTGGCAGACTTTGCACCTTTTTTTGCAATTGCATAAAAATATGGCTCAAATGCCCTGTCATACACAACAGCAGATTTTTTGCTGTCGCTTCTGCAAAAAAGGCGGATAACCGGCTTATTGTCTTCAATAGTGTAATCTGCATCCAGGACAAACATGCGCATGCCCTTATTTTAGCATGAATTTTTAAAAGAGAACTCAGACATCAATTTGCATCCCGTCTTCGGATGCAACTGTGTTTTCAAAAATCATTCGTGCCTCATCTTCGGCTTTTTTCCTTTCCTTCAGTGAACGGTAAACACTTGCATCAAAGTGAAAAAGCACAAGCTTTCCGGCATTTGCTCTCCTGGCTGCATTTGCCGCCAGTTCGGGCGTCATATGAGGCCATTTTTTGTGCTCCTCTAACTTATCCATTCCTGTCTTTAATGAACATTCGGTTATCAGCAAATCCGCGTCTTTTGATAACTTCAAAATATTATCGCATGGGCCTGTATCTGTGCAATAAGTAATTACTTTGTTGTCTAACTTCATACGGTATCCTAAAACAGAATCCGAGTGCAACAGCCTTCTGCACTCAAATTCAAATGGTACAGAGTGGTTCCCTTCGGATAAATCAACAATTTCTATATCCATACCTACATCTTCTAATGGAACTGTATAAGGGTGCCTTATGATGTTCTTAATGAGTTCTGACGCGCCCTTCTCTCCATAGATTGTTAGTTTCTGCCTGAAATGAAATTTATTGAAAATGTGAAACCCAATGCTGTGATCCAGATGCATGTGGCTTAAAAAGAGGTGTATTGGCTTGTCCTCTTTAATATGCTCATCCAGTTTGTGTATTCCATCCCCTGCATCGAGAACAACATAACATCTCTTGCAATCAATAAGAATGCATGACGTGTTTCCGGTATGTGTGGCATACCATCCATTTGTTCCAAGGAATGTCACTTTCATGTAACCGCCGTTTAGTGCAGGGGAGGGGATTTGAACCCCCGAACCCACTAAGAGAGCGGATCTTGAGTCCGCCGCCGTTGACCACTTGGCTACCCCTGCGTTTTTTTTCGAGCGAAGCCAAAAGTGGCAAGCCCGCAATACTTTTGAGTTGAGCCGAAAAAAAGCTTGAAAAGCTTATCCAACTTCTCAGTAGATTTTCATGATTTTGGTGAGCGAGCCCGAAATTGGGGTGCTCGCTTTAATTTCGGTGCGAGCCATTAAAACCATTTCGCTTGCGCTCTAAGGTCTCCAAACAAGTTTGGAGAAGCTTGAAAAGCCTATCCAAAGGCATTTGTGGATTTTCATGATTTTTGGCGAGCGAGCCCGAAACAGACACTTACTTCCAATCAAGGAATCTAGGTAGAAAAAGCTCTTTTAATTTTTAAATAGGTTGCAGAAAAAGAGAATATCCTTCATTTCTTAATTTACTAGCATACAAGATCCTGTAGATATCTCTATGGCAGAAACAGCCTCATCATCTTCAATGTTTTCGCCGGTTATTGTTGAAAGGATTTTTGCTGCATCATCCAAAGAAAGGGTATAAGAACCTTCAGTTCTATAAACTCTGTATTGTCCTGTGATCGAAGGATCGTGCAATAATTCAGCTGAAAAGTCGCCTTCTTGGACAAGTTTGTGATGGGTGTCTTTATCCCACAGGGCATTGTCTTCTCCAGACAGCAAATATCCAACAGCTCTAAGGGCAGGAGTGCCTAAAACATCAATATACTGCAACAGTATTTCCGGATTATTTTTTTGAGGAGTCAACACAATTGTTTGTACACCATATCCCATAACATTCTGCGAGATAGCATATTCGTGTTTCTCAAATTCTTCTCTGAAAGGAAGATTGCAGACATAATTAGGACACTTGTTGTTGCCAGAACCATTCATAAAACCACTAATAAGTAATTAGGACAAATATTTATAAACCTTGCCTGCAATCTATAGGACTGCAAACGGTGATCCCTTGGACTTTATGCGCTGATTCGGAATTTGAACAACATTTCTTTAGTCTCTGGGCTTTTTTCAAAAGATTTATTCAAATTCAAATTCAGCTTTGGATTTTTCTTTTTTGGATTTATGTAGCCCCTGCCGCGCGAGTTTTGAGGTGAGGGGCGTTGTGTTTAGTTATGGTTAGATTTATTATTGGAGGTGTGGTTTATGCGTTCAAGCGAAGCAGTTTATTATGTTAGCTTAGCTGATGTTGATGTTTACGGCTTGGGCAAGATTGCCCACAACGAGGAAACGTCTCTGGTGCAGATAGGGGTCTACGATGAATGCCTTGGCTTGACAATCTCTTCAGGCGCAGGCAAGGCAGATATTGCACGGGAACTTGACATTGACCCTCGTTTGCTTTCAATTCATTATGAGGACGTATGCAACGGAAAACCGCTCAATAGCGCTGTTTTGGTGTGGGTGTGAAGGGCAGAAGCAATACTATTATGGCGAAAATACTCTGGTAGGTAGAACTGCTGACTTTTTGTCATGAAAAAGAAATAGGGGGCGAATGTGGTATGAATAACTTATTCGTTGACAAGACCAGTCTAAAAGAGAGAACATTGGGTGAAAAAAAGCGCATTGATAAGGCACCCAGAGTACCTTATCAAGTACAAAGGCAGAAATATGGTTTGCCAAAAAATAGATACTGCTAGGTTTTCAAGCTTGGTTGGGGCAAAAACAATTATGTTT
>JAIVYS010000036.1:0-9700 GCA_048635325.1 Candidatus Bathyarchaeota archaeon | reverse complement strand
CCAAGCTGTGTTTGCTATAACCCTTCTTTTGGAATATACGAGGATGTCGAAGGAACTTGGGCTCTGAAGAAAAATCATGATCCTGTAGGATATAAAGGATATGAAGAAGATATGTATTATACTCCGCAAAGTTCTAGGATGAAGATTCTTGCCAACAGGTGTTTTTACCTGAAAGTTTACGAGCGCCCAGGCATGCTTGCCAGAGCCTGTGCAAAAATGTGCGAAACACTTGGACTTTGTCAGTAGTTCGCAATTATATTAGGGGAGTTTTTGAAGGAACTAGTTTAGGCAAATATTAATTCCTTCTTGCCCAATACAATACATGCCTCCCCCAAAGAAAAAGCGCGCGTGGATGAAAAACTTTGCAGACATTGAGTCAATAAGATCACGTGTTCTTATCTACCCGACAGACACTGTTTATGGCATAGGGTGCAACGCAGAAAAAGAAGTTCTCGTTAACCGCATATTTGAGATAAAAGGGCGCGGCGCAAAAAAGCCCATGTCTGTCATTGCCCCTGGCAAAGAATGGATACTCAAACACTGCATTGTCTCGCAGAAGATTATTGACAAATACCTTCCGGGGAAATACACGCTTCTTGTAAAGAAAAAGGACAAGGATTTTCTTAATGCCGCGACAGCAGGCATGCCGACAATCGGGGTAAGAATCCCTGCGCACCGCTTCTCCCGGCTGGTTGAGAAGGCAGGAGTGCCTTTTGTCACAACTTCTGCGAACCCGTCGGGATGGGGTGCGCCAAAAGCATTAAGTGAAATACCTGTTTCTTTAAAGGGCGCGGTTGATATTGTCATTGACGGCGGGGAGTTGGATGGGACGCCATCCACACTTGTTGATTGCACATGGAAAAAGGATGTTGTGGTTGAGCGGTGATGTGTGCTTTGGCTCGAAATATTGTTCGAAGACAAAAAATTTGGTTTATTGTCTTCTTCAAGAACATATACTGAAGACTGTTGTGTTTTGCTTAACCTAGCTACTCATCAAAAAGGCAATAAAACCTAATACAACCAGGATGGATAAAACAAGTATCAGAATTTTTCGAAACCTCTTTTCCTCAGGTGTGAGATCACTCCACCGTACCTTGTTCTTTTTCCAGTCCTTTTTGTGGGTAGCTCCCAGTGCCATGAAGACCAGGCCCAGAATAAACAATGCGTTGTTGCCTGTCGCAATGCCAACGGGTAGCCATATGATGCCAAGTATGAAGAATGTGTAGTAGTCAGGCGACCTCCGGGGTATCTTGCGCGACCAGAGCGCGAAAGCTGCCAAAAGGATTATAAGAACTCCGACTGCAATAATTATCCACGGAGTTGCAGGCATGTATCTATTTGGAGTTTGACACATATATACGGCCCTTTATACATGCACCTGCCAGCTAAGAAGTATTTTGAAGTTTTTTGCTGTTAAACCTTTAAACCAACACCAGCATAAATATCAAAGACATAAAATTATTAGAGTAGTGTGCTAAAAGGCTTCCTTTAAATCCATACTTCTTGTAGGCCAACCCAAAAACAATGCCGATTAACATCATGTCAATTGCTTTGAGTATCCCCCATCCACTCACCATGTGCCAAAAGCCAAACAGGATACTTGAAACAATCAACCCTAAAATAAATTGTTTTCTTTCGACAAACCAATTGAGGATGTTTCTTCTGAAAATAAATTCTTCTAAAAAAGGTGCAAGAATACCCACATACAAAATTTTAATGGGCGCAGATTGGCTTAACCACCAGGAGCCATCACCCATTGTCAACGGTATTGTAGCAGGATACAGATAAAACATATATTTCAGAAAATTATAATTCGCCAGATACAGAACCGCGCCAATTAAAAGGGGATAAAGTATTTTGCCCTGTTGGATACCTTCAACTACATTTGATTTTGACAGGTTCATAAGAATGATGGTGTACCTGTTGTTAAATATCTAGTTTTTTTAACCAATGATTCAAAGAATATGTGGACTACATTGCTTTAGGCCCTTTAAAGAACCCGTCTTCCTTATGCATTGCGTTTGCAAGCGCATCCTCCTGCGACAAGCAGGGCTCCTCAACATCCTCGCGAAGAACATCTTTTGTTTCAATAGGTTGGAACGCGGGCTCAACTCCTGAAACATCTGCTTTCTCAAGCTTTTTGAATGCAGAAAGTATATCTTCTATATCTTTTGAGAATTTCTTTTTTTCAGGTTCAGAAAGCTCTATTCGCGCGATTTTCGCGACTTTCTCAACAGCGGCTTTGTCAATCATATTATCCCTTGATAACTCCGACAGGCACAACCTTTGCTACAAGCGAGCCTATTCCTGCCTCGTGCGACACGCGCACGACCTCGTCAATGTCCTTGTAGACCCCAGGCGCCTCTTCTGAAATGCCTTTCCACGATGCAGAGCGCACAGCAATGCCTTTTCCTTCAAGATCCTTTTTCACATCTTCCCCGCGGAACCTGTGGCGCGCCTCAGAGCGCGACATCACGCGCCCGGCCCCGTGCGCTGTTGAGCCAAATGAGACTTCTTCTGCTTTTGTGGTTCCTGCAAGTATGTAGCTTGAAGTTCCCATTGAACCCGGGAGAAGAACTGGCTGCCCGACATTCCGGTAAAGTTCCGGAATCTCTGCTCGTCCGGGGCCAAAAGAGCGCGTTGCACCTTTCCTGTGCACGCACACGTCCCGCGTTTCGCCGTCAACCTTGTGTTTTTCCACTTTTGCCACATTGTGGCAGACATCATAAACTATGTTCATTCCAATGTCTTTCGCACTCCTGCCAAAAACCTTGCCAAAGCTTTCACGAATCCAATGAGTTATCATCTGCCTGTTCGCCCATGCATAATTTGCCGATGCAGACATTGCATTGAAATATTGCTGTCCCATTTCGCTTTGGAACGGGGCATTGATCAGTTCGCGGTCAGGCAGACCCTCATACCCGAACTTGTCTTCCATGTGCCTTATGTATTCTGAGGCGACCTGGTGGCCAAGTCCTCTTGAACCGCAGTGAACCATTACAAGAACCTGGCCTTCGCCTGTTATGCCAAATTTCTTTGCAACAGTTTCATCATAAACTTTTTCGACTTTCTGTAGTTCAAGAAAATGATTGCCTGAGCCGAGGCTTCCAAGCTGGGGCTTTCCGCGCTTGATTGCATTGTCTGATACTGAGGATGCCTTAGCTTTCATGCATCCGTTTTCCTCAAGCCGGTCAGTATCCTCTTTCCAGCCAAAGCCTTGCTTCACTGCCCAGTTCGCGCCGCCTTCAAGGGCATCGCGCGTCTCATCATCAGTGAACCTTACTTTTGCCTTGCTTCCAAGGCCTGCAGGAACATTGGTGAATATTTCATTTAGGACATCGCGCTTTTTTGGTGTGAGTTCAGAAATATTCATATCTGTCCGGATAAGGCGGACGCCGCAATTTATGTCAAAACCGATTCCCCCGGGGCATATTATTCCTTCATCCATGTCAAATGCAGCCACGCCGCCAATTGGAAAGCCATATCCTTCGTGCGCGTCCGGCATGACGAGCGCATTATTGATTATCCCTTTTAGTGTCGCAACATTTGCTGCCTGCTGGAGAGTGCGGTCCTGCCTTATTTTTTCAGCAAGAGCGTCAGATGCAAAAATCTTTGCAGGAACGCGCATTGCACCTGTCTTTTCAATTTCCCATGTTACAGGGCCGGTTTTCTTTAGAGGGATTGCGTTTTCATTCATAAGAGCCACAGGCATAGTTTGGGTTGAACTTATTTAAATCTTGAAAGTGCCTCGCCATAGCACACCACCCTCAGGGCTTGCACAAAAGCAAAACATATATTTTCCAGAAAACAAAGGAATATATGGAAAAATCACGCTCTTATGAAAAATATCCTTATTGGATAATATTTATTTCAAGCTTTGTTTCAATTGCAACTTATTTGCTGGGCGCATTGATAATATACAGAGCAGGCTTTAGCTGGCTGGTTATTTATTTGCTTTATGTTTTATTGCTGGAAGCACGTCTCTTGAAGAAGTCTTGTGTTGATTGTTATTATTATGGAAAACAGTGCGCCTTTGGCAAAGGGAAATTAAGTTGTCTTTTTTTTAATAAAGGCAATCCAAAGAAATTTGTTTCCAGACAGATTACATGGAAAGATATTATTCCTGATTTTATGGTTTCTGTGGTTCCGATAATACTGGGCGCTGCGATGCTGGTAACTGATTTTGATAGGTTCTTGTTATTGCAGGTGGTGCTTCTGGTGTTATTTGCATTTGTTGGCAGCGCATTTGTCAGGAGTTCCCTGGCTTGCAAGCATTGCAGGCAAAGAGAGATTGGCTGCCCGGCAGAGCAGTTGTTCAAGGCAAAAAAGTAGCATTGCAGGATTCAGCGCATTAAACGTTTATATGCCCTGGTTCAATATACATTATGGGTTTGAGAGCGCAATGGTTCTGGGGTCTTATCGGGTCTCTGGGTTACATATTAGATGAGCCCATATACTATGTTTTTTTTATATTCTTTCTTGCGCCGCTTGCAAAAAAGAATGAAAGCAAACCAGACAGGTTTGAAAAACCAACATTTCAGGAAGTTCAGCAGTTCCGGCAGGACTGGCTATGGGTGATTTTGGCATTTAGCACAGTCATGGTGGTTACAACCACGGGATTTTCTATAATTTTAGATATTTTGTCCGAAAACTGGTCCAATGAAACCATTTTCCTGCTTGCAATTGTAATACTTTTCGGTTTCGGGTTGCCGCTATTTTTTTACAGGCTGAAAATGATTACTGAGGTCAGAAAGGACGGCATATACATAAGGTTCTTCCCCTTTTCGCGCAAAATACTTTTTTCTGAGCTAAAAAGCTATGTCGCAAGAACCTACCGCCCTATTGGAGAGTATGGCGGCTGGGGTGTCCGCTGTAACTGGGGAGGAAAAGGCATGGCGTACAATGTGTCAGGAAACAGGGGCGTGCAGCTTGAACTCACAAGTGGAAAGAGAATTTTGATTGGTTCGCAAAAGCCTGATGAGCTTGTTCGGGCAATTGACGCGGCTATGCGGAAAAAGAGGGCCTGAGTGTCGAAATATCTGTTTGTCACGCTTATTAACTAAGAAAAACAATTTTAGATGTGATTCATTGCCTGCAAAAAGAAAAGTGTCATATAGTAAGCTCATGAAGCAGCACCTGAAGGTTCTTCGCAGCCTGCAATACAAAAGCGGGCTTTTCTCAGCCTCATCGCACAACGGCCACACAGGCTATGACAAGTCCTGGCTTCGGGACAATTTTTATGAATGCCTGCCTTTTATGATAATCGGCGATTATGAGGCATCCAAAAAAACATATCAGTCCTTATTATCTATTTTTTTGAAGCACGAGGATAAGATAGACCATGCAATTGCTGCAAAGCCAAAGCACACCCACCAGTACATTCATGCAAGGTACAACCCCCACACATTTAACGAGTACTGGGAAGAGTGGGGCAACAAGCAGCACGATGCCATCGGGGAAGTGCTGTTTGGAATAGGCTGGCTTGAGGGCAAATGCAAAATCAAGATTCTTGAAAACGAAGATCACAGGAGAATTGTAAAAAAGCTTGTTGATTACCTCGGAACTGTTATGTACTGGCACGATCCGGACAATGGCGTATGGGAGGAAGAGGAGGAAATTCATGCGTCATCCATTGGCGCATGTGTTGCCGGTTTAACAGCCATAAAAAGGTACACAGACATACGCGTGCCAAAAAGATACATTAAATCAGGAAAATCAGCCCTTCGGCATTTGCTTCCAAGAGAATCCAAAAAAAAGTTTGTAGACCTTGCACTTCTTTCCCTGATATACCCGTTTCATGTTGTTACAGCCAAGGAAAGGGATATCATATTGAAGGACACAATCTATCACCTCGAAAGAAAGAGAGGTGTAATAAGATACAAAGGGGATCAGTACTACAACAAAAACAAGGACGGGTATTCAGAAGAGGCTGAATGGACTTTTGGATTTTCATGGATTGCGATTATTTACGAGACCATGCGCAAAAAGAAAAAGGCAAAAGAGTACATAGACAAAGCAATTTCTTCTATAAACAAAAAGGGCGAGGTTCCGGAGCTTTATTTTTCCAATTCCACAAAATTTGTGAATTCTCCTTTGGGCTGGTCTGAAAGCATGTTTATTATTGCACTATATTATTTCAATGAAAAGCATTTGTGAGCCGGGCTTTTTGGGCGCGAGGTATAAATCTCCCGGAATATATAATAGTAACATGCATTCTTCAAAAATACGCCCTGTGGACGCGCTGCAGAAAAGCAGGCTGTATTCCGAAGAATTAGGCATATTGCTTGAGAAAAAAACTGATGAAGAGATTTTCAAGTGGTTTTTGGCAAGCATACTTTTCGGCGCAAGGATACCGGAAGCAATTGCAAAAAACACCTACAGGACATTTGAAAAATACAAACTTCTTGAGTCGGAAAAAATACTTGAAGCCGGCTGGGACTTTCTGGTGAATCCGGTTATGAGAGAGGGCGGATACGTGCGCTATGACGAGAAAACCTCAAGGCAGATTCTTGCAAACTGCAAAATGCTTCTTGACAAATACGACGGGAGCCTGAATAAATTGCATGATGAAGCCAGGAACAGCAGGGACCTTGAAGTCAAACTCATGGAGTTTTATGGCATCGGTCCTGTAACATCGAATATATTTTTGAGAGAACTTCGGCCTTTCTGGAAAAAGAGCAACCCTTCCCCATTACCGATCGTGAAGAAAGTTGCTGCAAAATACAAGATAAATCTGAAGAGGTACGGCTCAAAGAGCATGACCTTTGCCAGAATCGAGGCGGGTTTGATAAGACTGAGGAAAAAACGGGATCATGAAACCTCTATGCGACCCCACCCTGAAGGATGAGGTTTGTTTGGTTCGGTTTCAAGCTCTCCAACCGGTAACTCCGACCTAAAGGACGGAGTTTCAACGGTTGTAGATCAATCAAACAACTTCTCCTGCAAAAGCAGAGCTTGAAATGACATCCCCCATGCCGACAGTTGTTTTCGGGTGCTTTGAAATTATTGTCGGAACAGCGATTAGAAAGTGGCCGTCCATCTCGCAGATGCCTGTTGTCAGAAAACCCTCGCACAAATGAAGCGACTTTCGAAGTGCCATGATTTCCTTAATGCCTTTTTCAGAAATATCATTCAGCTTTTGTGTGGAGATATCTTTTCGCACAGGAAGCGCGCCCTTATTTGCGCGCGCCTCTGCTGCAAGGGATGCATAGAGCAGCGCGTCCCTGACCTTTTCCGGCTGGATGGGATACTTCTTGTCCACAATTGCAAGATAAAATCCAAGATAGTGGATGTGTGCCCTGAGAAGCCCAAGCTTTTTTGCAATCTGTGCGCCGAGAATATAAAGCCCTTCAAGAGAGTTTTTTGGATATTTTTCAAGGACTCTTTTTTGAAGTACGCATGATGCAATCTGGCGCACCTCAACCTCATTCATGCCTATGCTGTCAACATTTTTTGCAATGTATTCAACAATGTCTTTCTCAAGCCCTTTGTCAGAGACGAATGCTTCCTCTAAATGTATCAGAAGTTTTGGGTTCGCTTTTTTGATTTTTCTTATCTGCATTCTCGCTTTTCGAAAGTGCGCAAGATTGCATGCCTTTTCAGACTGGTAACCTGAAAGTATTACGCGATTGACGCCCTGAAACATTTTTGGAATGTGTGCTTCAAGCTCTTTTGAGAAAAAAGGCTCTGTTCCTTTTGGCCTTGATGCAAGGATGAACCGGTTTGCGCGGCATGAAGATGTATTACCGAGCTTGAAGCCTTTCTTGAATTCAAATATGCGGTTTATTTTTGTGTGTTCGCTGTTTGATGCCTTTTTTATGGCAACTGTGGCAAACTTGCTATTTTTTACTAAAGGGTATTTTATCTGTGCGTCAAAGAAAGACGCCTGTTTTCCAGAAAGTAGCGGCGTATATGCGATAACATCAATTCCAAGGCCTGCAAGATAGTTCGCCATTATTCCTGCCTGCCCGCCAGTGCGCTCCTCTTTAGGAGGGAAATTTTCGTCCGCCCATTCTGCAACCTTCTTGTTTTGGCAGGCAATCTCTCTCGCTGACGAAGTCTTTATTGTATAAATCAGGTTTGCAAGAAAATCCTCTTTTGACACTATTTTTTCCGGAGGGTTTTTTGCAGAAGAAATTATTTTTTTCGCGCCACTTTCCCTGATTATTTTCTCAAGCTTTTTTTCAGAGAGCTTGTGCAAAGTGTCTATGTTTGCATTGAACGCGACAAACACGCGCTCTTTTTCAGGCCTCCACTTTCGCGCAACCATTTCCTGGACCGCGCGGTAGTTCGTGCGCCAGCTGGTTGATATTTGCTTAATACCAGAATCCATATTATTTTATTAGCAACAGCCCTTATATTTGTGTATTCAACCAAAATTCACTCGCACCTTTTCCTCACACCCAAAAATGCGCAGTGTGGCTGCCGAGCTTTCCTTAAGATATTCATTGTGTATTGTCACAATCTTGCCAGGCAATACATATCCGCAATCAACAGGGTGCAGAACACCATCTATCGAGAGTTCAAGCATCATGCAATGCATATCTTCTGTGCCGTTATTTTTGACAACAACTCGCCCTTCAGAAACATCTGTTATTTCGAAGGATGCCCTCTTGCAGTAGTTATTTGGCCCTGCTATATCCATTCCACAGATTTTTCTGTCTTCAAGCATGGCTTTGTACGGATTTTCTGTATTGTTGTAGTATCCAAACTTATAATTCAATAAATGCCCTCTTAAGTAGCAAGGATATTCCAAATCACAGCCATCAATATTCATAAGATTCCCTCTGATTTTAAACATCGTGGCATGGCAAACTTCGTGAATGAAAAGACTGGCTCTCTCTGTGAATGGTGCTTTATTGTAGTTTGACCAGTATTCTTCGTCAATCGATATTTTTGTATTGAACTCTGTTCCGGAGACCTGCCTTACTTCGAACTGCCCTGCATTAACCATGAGTTTTCTAATATCGACATCGTTCACATCGTTGCAAATCAATTCATATGCTGCCATATCATATTTTTCGACATAGTCCATCATGTCCCAGAATTGGATTTTATATCTCCATTCAATGTCTGTTTTACACGTGCCGTGCGGAAAATAAATTTCTAATATGAGAAAGTATATTGCAACCGGAACAAGCAAAAGCAGCAGCAAAATTATTGGTGTGCTGCATTTGCTGCTTTTTGGATAAGAAGAGTATTGGTTGATAAATTCGTAATGCATACCCTTATATAGGGGTATTAGGTATTATATTTTACATGGATGATGCTGGCAGGCAACACATAAAGCAGATGATTTTTGAGGGACAATCCCATGAGCAAATCAGAGAAGAAATGGTTTTTAGAGGATATATCTCTCAGGAAGTGGAAATGGAACTTGACAGGGCAAACTCAGAAGCAGAAACCCCTCCGAGCACATCAGGATCGCAAGTTATTGATGACAATGAAATTCCGTCAGCATTTCAAAATCTTTCTGTAGGCGAAATCCCGCAGGTTCTGTCAAAAAGGCGCAAAAAATATTGCGTAATTACACTTGCAATAATTTCTTTTATATCTCTCATTTATTTGTATTATCCTGAAAACATGGGCTCTGGCGAGCCACTCATAAGTAATGCCGAACTTGATGCCTTGTGGGCAAACTGTCAGGATGTGCAGGCAGAATACCAAAAGCTTGTTCCGACAGACCCCTCTGGTTTTTACG
>JAIVYS010000035.1:0-9706 GCA_048635325.1 Candidatus Bathyarchaeota archaeon | reverse complement strand
AGCCAACTGAGCCACCTCGGCATCTTTTTCGAGTGAATCCGCAAGCGACATCTTCAAGACAGTTCACTCAAATTCGTCTTGAAGACGTTGGAACGAAGCGAAGCGCAGTGACTTCGTGCTCGTCTTGCTTGCGCGATGAACCGGAAAAGAGCTTGAAAAGCCTCATCACTTGAATCAAAGGATTTTCAAGACCTCCGACCTGAACCAATATGTGCTGTCGGAGGGTTCATAGCGAAACCAAAAAAGATGTGTTCTGACCTCTTTGTATTTTCTTGGTAAAGCCTGTCCTGAAAATCCCGCAATATTATTGGTTAAGCTTTTCAGGCTTTTTGGTCGCTTCATCACACGCGGATTTGCGAGCATGCCTCGCGCGGCTTAAGCGCCAAAAATGGTCCGAGTGAGATTTGAACTCACGACCCCCACGTTATCAGCGTGGTGCTCTAACCAGACTGAGCCACCGGACCTTGACTATTAACAGAATACACGTTCTGAATGAATTTATATAAAATAATGAATAATCAACCGAAATTCAGATATAAATATCTCATATTTCAATCTGTTTCTGTTGTATATGGAAAAAAAGGAAATTCTTGGCCTTGTTGAAAATGTCATTATTGAAGGCACGAGCAAAGTGCATGCAGTGGCTCTTATAGACACAGGGGCAACAAGAAGCTCTGTTGATGCGCTAATTGCCAAAAAAGCAGGGCTCGGCCCTGTAGTCGGAAGCATTGCAGTCAAAAAGGCGCACACCAGCGAAAAACAAAAGCGCATCCAGATTGCAGGAAAGCTGGTTCTTCGTGAAAAGAGCTTTGATGTAAACTTCAATGTCGCTGACCGCTCAAAGATGTTTACTCCTGTACTAATAGGGCGCGATATTATTTTCTCAAATTTCGTTGTTGATGTTGAAAAAACACATTCCTCTAACAGAATATCAGACATGCGGGAACGAGGGGATTAAACTGAAAATCTGCATTCTTGGCCCAAAAAAAACAACTGAAACAGAAATAAAGCTTATAGAAGAAGCAAAAAATATTTTTGAAAAAGTGCTTTATGTGCCTCTCTCAAACGTGCGCATAGAGTGTACCGGCAAAAAGCCAGTACCTTATTATAAAGACACCAACCTTCTCGAGTTTGATGTATTTTTGCCGCGCATATTCAAAAAAGGCGCAGACATGGGATATGCCCTCTTAAAAACCCTTGAAGACAATAGAAAATACACTCCATTAAAGCGCGTATCTTTGCTGTTTGGCTACAACGAATTCCTTCTGCCAATACAGCTGCGTGAAAACGGAGTTCCTTCGCTAAAGAGCTACTTTGCAATGTCGCGCTCTGCTCTTGAAAGAACCCTGAGCGAACTAAAATACCCTATTGTCCTAAAGCTGCCTTACGATAAAAAAGGTGCGATAATAATTGATTCTGAGGAGACTGCAAAAGGCGTATTTGACGCTGTAGAGGAACTCTCTCAACCACTGCTTGTGCAGGACTTTGCAGGAGAAGCTGATCAGATAGATGCTTTTGTTGCAGGCAAAAAGATATTTGCATTAAAAAACAAAAAAACAACTGCACGGTTAAGCAGAATAGAAACTAAAACAATACTTAGGGCAGCAAAACTCATTGATGCTTCTGTATGTGAAATAAACTGCCTGCGTACAAAAGACGGCCTTCTTGTGCACGGAGCAAACATATGCCCAAAACTGGAAAAATACGAGCCCGAGTTTGGGCCTGTAACCCGTGATATGCTGCGCCATCTGCACTCTGCAGCAGCAGTGCATTACGAGTTTGGATTAAGTAAATTCATAAAATGGTTTGAGCGTGGAATGCCATGAGCAAAAAGCCTAAAGTCCTTTTCATAGCCCCTGCACAGTCTTCCAAAACAACACAGATGATTCTTGAGGAAGCAAAAAAAGAGTTTGACTGCTCTCTTGTGCCGATTTACGAAGTAACCATTGGCATGAACAAGGGAAAAATAAAAATAATGCACAAAGGCAAAGAACTGAAAGGCTATGACTATATTTTCCCAAGAATTGATAGCAAGCGCGCTGAATACGGGTTCGACATAATAAGCGCATTTGACTATACAGGCGTAAAAAAGCCGTATCTTGCAAAAACTATCCGCATTGCGCACGACAAGTTCCTGACAGGGCTTGTGCTCTCCAAAGAAGGTATTCCTGTACCGAAAACATATCTTGCAAAAACAAAGGAAGCGCTTCGTGACTTGTCCAGGCAGATAAAATTCCCGACAATGATGAAGCTGCTTTCAGGATCAGGGGGACGCGGAATAATTTATGTAAAGGACATTGATGCCCTGGAGTCTATAATGAGCTCTTTTGAGATACTCAGGCAGCATATAATTGTTCAGGAGTTTGTTGAAAGCGGCGGCGAAGACATACGGGTTATTGTTGCAGGCGATAATATTATCGGGGCAATGAAGCGCATCGCAAAAAGCGGTGAAAAGCGGGCGAATATATGCGCCGGCGGTACAGGGGAACGCTATGTTCCGGATGATGAAATAAAAGAGCTTGCCCTAAAAACAGCAAAAGCTCTTGATGCAAAGCTTTGCGCAGTCGATATCATAGAAAGCGCGAAAGGGCCTGTTGTCCTTGAAGTAAACATAAATTTCGGCTTACAGGGAATTTCAAAGGCAACGGACTCGAATATTGCAAAGAAAATTGTCGATTTCATAGCTGATGAGATAAAAAGCAAATAGAGAAAGTATTGTTATGAGCAAGGTACAAATTAGTTTTCTTGATGCAGGGGAAGTTCCCGGAGGGTCTGTGAAGATAAATTATTTTTCGTTTAAAGGCGAAAAGAGCGGGCCAAAAATGTTTTTGGTTGCAGGCATTCACGGGCATGAACTTACAGGGATTGAGGTTGCAAGAAGGCTTTGCAATTTCTTCTCGCGCCACGAAATAGCAGGTGAGTTGACAATTGTGCCTGTTGCAAACCCTGTTGCATTCTCCACAAAGCAGCGTTGCACAGCCTACGACAATATGGATTTGAACCGCTGCTTCCCGGGCAACCCTCACGGCAGCATAACAGAAAGGATGGGTTATGTGCTGTACAATCTGTTCAAAGGCCATGACTTCGGCATAGACCTTCACGGCGGGCCTGAAGGAAGGCTTCTTCTGCCTCACACGCGCATAATCAAGTCAAATGATGTAAAAAAGATAAGGGAGCTTTCAAGGATTTTCGGAACTCTTGTCTCAATGATTAGAGATGGAAGGGAAAGCATGCTTTCAGTTTACGCAACAAATGACGGCATCCCAACAATGCCTGTAGAGCTAGGGGAAGCATACAGGCTTGATGAGAAATTCGTGCAGGCAGGCCTCTTCGGAGTGCTCAATGTGATGCGCTATCACGGCATGATAAGCGGGCAAGCGAACATACCTGATGCACAGTTCGTGCTAAAGACAAGAGTGAACCTGCGGACAAAGTCAACAGGGCTTTTCTTCCCAAGGGTGCAGCTGGGGGATTTTGTAAGAAAAAGGCAGCTTCTTGCAGAAATTGTCAACATGGAGGATGGGGGCATAGAGCGCGTGACATCAAACAACCACGGCATAGTGCTTGCTATGCTCACACACAACATAGCTCTTGCAGGCCAGATGGTCTCAAGTGTCCTTGACTTTGAAGGCTGCGACACAAACAAAGTTTCCCTGCAAAGGGGAAAGCACATAATCTACCATAAAAGGCTCAGCGGAAATGTCATGGATCACTGGAATATGATAAGCCCTGTTCTTTTTCAGAAAAAGCTATGAATCAGGGTTTCATGTTTATTCCGTCGCGTATCTCCTCAATCATGGTCTTGAAGAGAAAATAATTCTTTTGCACCTGCTGTTTTGTATCCTCAAAGAAAATCGGCTTGTAGTTTTCATCAACAAATTTTTCGATGGCGCGCACAACCTGCCCTGTGTTTGAGTATGGCAGGTTATGTGATGTTGTAATAAATGTCAGAAAGCCGTGCATTGAAATGCGCTCTATTGCCTCTGCATCAAAAATAATCTTTTCCTCAACTGTTTCAGGCTCCCCGTTCATGGTCCAGTCGCGCACTGTGTGGCGCTCGATTATCTTCTTTACTTTCTGGCGCCTTTTGAACTCAACCCCGTGCTCCTCAAGAAATGTCTCGGCAATGTTCGCGCTCTCTGTAGCATGTGTCGCAATGTTTTTGCCGTCAAATGCCACATCATGCATGATTGCGGCAATCTCAATAAGCTCAAGGTCCCCGCCGTGAACTTTCTGAAGAATGCGCGCGCTTTTAAGGACTCTCTCTGCATGGGGGTATCCGGACAGCCGATCGGGACCCATCCTGTTTGAAACAAGCTTTTTTGCCTCGTCAATAAGCGCCATACAACAATAGGGACTTCAAAATATAAATTCGTGACCGCTTGTTGGTGGAGGGTGGTACAAGACTACAGTTAGAAAAACAAACGCGCCAGAACAGCTTAAACGAGCACAAAATAGGTAGTACTCACATACTATTTTTATCTAGTACATTTATACTATTTTTCGCCACAGCTCTATGTTTTCAGGGTTCAAAAACTCAAAAATCGCGGTCAAACAAATTTGCTCTATTTTGCCAAAATGATTTTGAAAAACTAGTACGTTCATACTATGAGGTCTTTACCTTGCCTTTCCGCGCAGCCATTCAGCCAGCTTGCCCTTTTTGGCGGCCTCTGTAGAAATCATGCCGTGCGTTTCTTCTGGTGTTGCGGTCATGTCCTCAAGAGAGTCATACGCGTGCTCGCGCATATTGACTAGCTGCTGTGCCTCAAACATATTGTCCAGCCCGTAGAACTTCGGCGGAAGCTTTTCAGGATCTGTGTTCAGTTCGAGTTCGTGCACAAGTTCGCGGAATGCTATGGCACTCTGCTTAGGGCCATAGGAGCCCATCTCCCAGACAATGTATGAGTCCTTCATGCCCTTCTGGCGTAGCTGGTGCATCCAGCGGTATATCACTTTCATATCGCGCGAGAAAGGCTCAAGGGGGGCGTGGGCTCCCATGATAGGACGGGGAGCGTTTATATGAAGAATATTTATGTACTTTCCGTGGCCCTCCTTGAGTGTAGCTATATCGTCCCCTACCCAGATGTAGTTAACTGTCAGGTGCTCGAAGTCCATGCAATACGAAGTATATACTCCGTTGTCAAGGTGCTTGACAAGAAGGACATGGTCGTGTGCAGACATAATCCTTAGCTGTCCCTCCTGCCCCTGCGGCGGCATGGCAGTCTCAATAAAAATCTGGATTTTTCCCTCTTTCAGGTAATCATAAACAGAAACGTCTTTCTTTAAATCAGGGTCATCAGTTTTCATAGACCATATAGGGTTGTCTGTAAAAAGATGGCCCTGAATGTATTTTGCAGCAACTGCTGTTATCATCCTTTCAACAAGCTTCATTGTCTTTGTATTCTCTTTATGTTTTCCTTTTTCATCATAGTAATATTCGTGTCCTGTGTCTGCACGCCATACAATCCAATCAGGCTCATACTGCATGCCGACTATGTCTTTCCAAAGCGGGTCTTCTGTCAGCCACATGTATTTTGCTATAACCTTGTATGCAGTCTCTTCCTCGCACTGGGAACCGTGGCGAACCCAGTAATCATAGATATGATAGAAATCATAGTGAATTATGTATCGTGCAGGGCCTTGTATTTCCTTTAGTTCTCTTTCTAATTCTTTGTTTTGCTGAATTATTTCATTTTCAACATGCTGTCTGTTTGTGTTAGAATCTAGAGCATTTAATTGACTCTGAAATATGTTTAGTTGTTGTTGTAACAAATCAGTTGGCATGTTTTTTGTCTCGTACAACTTTATTTGTTCAATAACAGAAGTGATTTTTTGTATCAATGGCGCTTTCTGCAAATTTACATTAGCATCAACAATTCCTTTTAGTTTTTCTCCAAACAAGCGCTCTTTTTTTTTCAGTGCCTCAGCACCATCCTTATAACCTGAACCGTCCTCCAAAAGCATATAGTGATCAAAATAATGTATGGTCCCTACATCTCCAGGTGCGCCCATTGCATTGAACATAACATTAATGAACTTTGCTATAAACCAGTCCTGCAGGCCATTGAATGGCTTGCCGTTAGGAGTTTTTCTGGAACAAGTCATTTTACCTCTTGCAGGGTCTTTATACGTTCCTCTATCAAAATATTTCATAAAATCCCCTAGATTCAGCCCGTCGTGGCTCACCTGTGCGACCCTCGGCTCCTGCTGTCCCACCTTGAATGTGATGTGCGGCCTTATCTGGGATGATGTGTGGAACAGGACAAACTTGGAGTCCACAAGCTTTCTCCCGGAATACGCGCCCTTTGTGAGTTTCTCGTGCATTATTTTCCAGTCGTATGCGCGCGCAATGCACAAATCCATGTCTGTTGACAGGTGAATGCCAATCTCGAACTTTCTCCCTGTTTTGACATCGCCCTGCGCCTTCTTTATGTGGGCTACCTGCTCCCTTATCTCTGCCTCGAACATTTCAGAAAGTGCTTCATAATCAATCATGGCAAACTCAAAGCCCATTCTCGAGGCTTTTGCTATTTTTCGCGCAAGGCCCATGTTGATGAGCTTTTCTTCTCCCTGCCCGAATTGCGCAAAGCCAGGGCTTGCCCCGATAATATATCCTTTGGGCTTGTTCTTCTCGTCCCAGCGCGCGTCCTTGTACTTTGGCTCTTCTTTATCTTCAGGCAAATAAACACCGTTATTAAATTCAACTTCTACAAATATTATGGAACCTCTGTGCAACTCCGCCCAGATGAACAGAGTTTCAACGGTTGTAAATTATATATAACCGCAATCCGTATAAATATTATAGAAATTCATGTGTGATTGCCTTGAGCTTCATAGACAAGATGAAAAACAAAATTAAGGGGAAAAGCATTGATGAGGAGATTAATACAGCTTTCAGGGACGAAGATTCCTACTCAAAACGCGTCCTTGACGCAAACCAGAGACCTCAAAGAAACAATGCTGAAACCGGGCAGCTTGGCAAACTACCATCTGCTCAAAATGCTATGTCAGCAGCAGCAGTGCAAAACACAGGCGCAGCCTATGAGCCATCCCGCACAAGCCCGCTTCTGAAAGCAAGGCAAGGGGTTCAGCAACAGGCAGAGCCTGACCTGCCTAATGAAGAAGAATTCATGAAGCAAAGGTTCGGTGCAGACCAACTGGAAGACAAGGATGTTCCACCCCCTTCAGACCTGATAGGATTGCCCGGGGCAGAAGTGGAAAAACTTACACCTCCAAGGCAAACCTCTTTCATGCACAAGCAAGACCCTGGCTCACAAGATGTACTTAATGAACTGCTTCTTTCAATGAAAGACCTTCGCGCCCAGAACAACCATATAATTGACCTGCTTCGGAATATGCAGGATAGATTGAGTAAGCACTAACAAAACAAAATCAAAAGCCGAGCTCAACAGCCCGACTCTAAAAAACAGGTTTCGAAATCTTATTTCTTCTTGAGTTTCTCAATCCCGACTTTCTTCACCTTGGGCTTCCAAACTTTGTCACCCATCCAGTCCGGTGCGTTTGCCGGGGTGTCAACCTTGACCCTCGAGCCCTTGTAGATGTGGACTTTCTTTGTCCCGCGCTCTCTGAGCCGGATATCTGACTCTCCGCGGTTTGCGGCTTTAAGCGCTGCCTGCCTTGGCTGCCTTCCGGAGAATACTCCGCTTTCTTTGCCGTTTTTGCTTCGCATAACAAAGTATCTTTTCTCTGCCATCTGACTACCTCCATCCAGTTTGAACAGCGAACGTACAATAAATATTAAATTGCGCGCGAACACTGCGACTGATACGTATTATATGTGTCTGCCAGTATTTATAATTTTTTTTCGCTGTGCTGCGGCGAAAAAGAAAAATTCTATATTTATTAAAATCAAAATACTTGAAAAATACCCGGATAACGTTCGCCATACATTTGTCTATGCCCCTGTGCCTTCTCACCACAATGCATTTCTTGCAGCAGAGGCTGCTGTGTGCGCAGGCAATGAAGGCAAGTTCACTGAGTACAGGCACCTTCTTTTCGAAAATATGGACTATATTGAAATAAGCGATGCAGAGGGTGCGCTTAGAATCTTAAAGAGCCTTGCAAAAGATATTGGCATTAATGCAAAAGACTTTGAAGCATGCCTTGACTCAGGCGATGCAGCATGCACCGTCCAGCAGTCAGTGGACTATTCAGAAAAGCTTGGAATCATGAAACCTCTGGGAAACCCCGCCTAAAGGACGGGGTTTGATGGTTCGGTTTCAAGCTTTCGAAGTCGCATTCATCCACGCACTGAAGTACTTGGTTTTCTGCGACTTCAAAATAACAAAAACCCCTACATTTTATGTAACTGGGGAAAAAATTGCAGGGGTTGTTTCTGTTGAGGATGTTAAATAAGCAATATTCTGGGGAACACCAATGCTGCATACTGTTATTCTTACTCCTCAAAGAAGCTATCAGCGCCTGCCCTTCTTGCTTTGAGTAGTTCTTCAGCCACACTAACACCAGCAACAGTAGAAGGATATACTATTTTCCCCTCATTAAGATCCTTACCAAACTCATTTAGTTCGCTCATTCGTTGCGCCGCTGATCGAGGAACTAAAAAATACTGGCCTTTATCAAGTAGTGTTGCAGATACATCCTGTTGTTTGTTGTAAAAAAGATTGTTGCCTTGATATAAAAACAATTCATTATCAATAACTAGTTTTGGTTCTTTTCCCGTATGAACCGATATATCAAGCATCTCAAAATCATCCGGTTCTACTACAACTCCATGCGGATTTCCATTCAGATATTGAACAAGTTTTTCGCCCATTTAAAATCCCCTCCATACAACTATTTCTTTTACTAAACAACGAATAGAACATCAATCTATTTAAACCTTTTGATTATAATTACCCTTCAGTAACAATACCCAACTTCCAAAAACTCCTTCCTGAACGCCCTAACATCCTCTTTTACAGCTTCAGGAGCCTCGCCCTTTACTGCAACGCGCCCGATAAATCCGGCAATCTGCTTCATTTCAGGCTCTTTCATGCCAAAGTGCGTCATTTCCTGCACACCAATGCGCATTCCTGACGGGTTGGCTGAGTTCTTTACGTCATCCCATGGCAAAAGGTTCTTGTTGAGTATTACGTTTGCTTTTTCAAGGGACTCGGCGACCTTTGCGCCCCCTCCCTGCTTTCTGACATCCACTATGACCTGATGCGACTTTGTATAGCCTTTAGACTCTGCGAGTGGAGAGAATCCTTCCTCTGCAAGGTATCCTGCGAGCGCCTGGGCGTTCCTAATTGTCTGGCGCGCATAGTCCTCGCCAAAGTCAATCATCTCAGCCATTGTAACTGCCATTGCAGGCAACCTGTGGATATGATGATTAGACACAAGCCCCGGGAAAATCACAGGCTTTATCCTCTTGTAGTCCTCCTCAAGGTTGCCCATAATCATTGCCCCCTGCGGGCCTGGAAATGTCTTGTGCGCGGACGCGCCTATTATGTCAGCCCCCTCGCGAAGCGGATCCTGGAACTGCTTCCCTGCAATAAGGCCAATAACGTGCGAAGCGTCATATGTCAGTTTTGCCCCGACTTCATCCGCTGCCTCCCTAAGTTCCCTCAGCGGGTGCGGAAAAAGAAATATCGTGCCCCCGGCGTTTATCAGCTTTGGCTTGTGCTCAAGTATCACTTTTTTGCTCGCATCAATGTCTATGTTCATCTCTGCCTCGTTCAAAGGC
>JAIVYS010000034.1:0-9987 GCA_048635325.1 Candidatus Bathyarchaeota archaeon | reverse complement strand
TATGATGGGGGGAATGACTGGCATGTTTACAAATTTCATGCAATACCCTTATGGAGACATTGTTGTTGAACCAAGTGCAGATAATACTTACATAAATAACGCAGATAATGTTTTACAGAAAGTTAGGACTGTTTCTGATGTAAGTGCTGCAACAAAAAGATTGAATATTGGAGCCTCCATACAATATAAGCAAAAAGTTGTGGGTTCCACCATAACAGGGGTATTGCCAACAGAAGAATACGATATTTCACGGTATCCGCATATTATAACAGACGGGGAATTCTTAGGCGACCTTTCCCGGGATGAAATAATAATAGGCGCTATGCTTGTAGAAGGTAATTTTGGTTCTGAAATTTATGATAATCTGGGCGGAGTACGAGTAGGCTCTCTTGTTGATGTTACCTATAGCAATGGCGTGGCAAGAACCTATAAAGTCAAAGGGATTATGGAAGCAACATTTGAGCTTGTTGATTTAAACGCCTTGGTTCATTACAAAGAACTTGAAGATGTATTTGGCCTTGATGAAAGCAAGGCAACAAGCGTTGTTATAAGAATAAAAAACGCTGATGACTCAGCAAAGGTAAAAGAGAAAATAATTGCAGCAGGAGTCAAAGAGCCGGTTTTTACAAATAATGAAAAATCTGATGCTGTCTTGAGGCAGGCAATGCAAAGCATTGGAGCAATAGATGTTATATCCAGGTTTGTCAGTTTAGTTGTAGGCGCAGCACTAATCCTGATTATAATCTACATCAACGTTCTTAATAGAAAGAAAGAGATTGGAATTCTAAAAGCAATTGGGATCACACCCAAATCAATCGTATTGTCATATGCATTTCTAAGCATGTTTTATGTTTCACTCGGGATATTAGCAGGCTTAGTATTATTCTTTATTCTCATAGGCTATTTTCAGGCAAATCCATTTACAATGTATGAGACTATAGAAATCATACCTAAAGTTGATTATACGTTTGTTATCCAAAACATAGTTACAGTGCTCACAATGTCAGTGATAGCAGGAATACTCCCTGCATGGAGTGTCTCAAAAGAGAGTATACTCGAAGCAATATGGGGGCGATAAAAAATGATCATAGTTAAGGAATTAAAAAGATATTATGGGTCCGGAGACACCACTGTCAAAGCCCTCAATGGGGTCTCATTTGAGATAAAAAAAGGAGAATTTATAGCGATAATGGGTGCTTCAGGCAGTGGAAAAACAACTTTGTTAAGGATTTTAGCGTTATTAGACAATGCAACCGAAGGAGAATACACTATTCAGGGATTAGAAGTCTCTAGCTTACCTGAAGCAGAGAGAAGTTATTACAGATTAACCCAGGTGGGCTATATATTTCAGGATTATGCTCTTATCAATGAAATGAGTTCTGCAGAAAACGTCTATGTTCTCTCCATGATGGAAGGAAAATCAAAAAAAGAATCCTATGAGACCGCTCTCGATGCATTAGGCAAAGTTGGTCTTGAAGGCAAGCATGACAGGATTCCTGATGAGTTATCTGGCGGAGAAAAGCAAAGAGTAGCAATAGCAAGGGCTATTGCAAAAAAGCCGGACATATTATTTGCTGACGAGCCATGCGCAAACTTAGACACAACTAACTCCAAACAAGTCCTGGATGTATTCAAAGAACTAAATGAGAAATTCGGCCAAACAATTGTCATAGTAACTCATGAACCCTGGCATACTAAATATGTCGATAGAGTAATTACACTAGAAGACGGAAATATCATTAGTGATCGCAAAACATCTATGCGACCCCGCCCTAAAAGACGGATTTAATTGGTCTGATTTCGAAATAACCCCCTTTATAAAATTTAAAGCCAAAATAACGCTGGATTATGGTATTTGAATACATTGTTCTCGGACTTGCAGTTCTTGTACTAGTCTATTACATAAACCGCGTAATAGTCCTTTCAAACCGTGTTAAGAACGCATGGGCGCAGATTGACGTCCAGCTGAAAAAGCGCGCTGACCTTGTGCCAAACCTTGTCGATACTGTCAAGGGCTATGCAAAGCACGAAAAAGGAATAATGACTGCTGTTACAGAAGCAAGAAAGGCAATGATGGGTGCAGAGACTGTACATGATAAGGCAGAGGCAGACAATGCCCTTGCATCTGCACTGAAAAGCATACTTGCGATTGCAGAGAACTACCCGCAGCTTCGGGCAAACGAGAACTTCAGGCTACTGCAGGAGCAGCTTGACGGCATAGAGAGCAAGATAGCATACTCCCGGCAGTTCTACAATGATTCTGTTCTTGACTACAATAATTTCATAACAACAATTCCGGGCCTCTTCTTTGCAAGGATGCTTTCAAAGAAAGAGGAAGATTATTTTCAGGTGGAAGAAAAAGAGCGCGCTGCACCCAAAGTGAAGTTTGAATAAATTCTATACTTTTGCCCATCACGCAAAATTGATATGATATTATGAGCACTACTACAAAACATGTGAGCTTTTTTGACCAGATGTCAAAGAACCGGCGCGACTCTGCAATACTTGTGTTTCTGATACTCGGTGTCCTGTACTCCTTTGTTTACATCATTGCACAGGTCTATGACCCCGGCCTCACTTTCGTACTTCTGTCCTTTTCAATAATAATCACTTTGATGCACACCACAATATCATATTACAAGGGTGCGGACATAGTCCTGAAGAGCACAAAAGCAATTCCTGCGGACCCAAAAAAATACTTGCATTACCACAACACCGCAGAAGGGCTCGCAATTGCCGCAGGAATACCAAAGCCAAAGCTGTACGTTCTCCCGTCCCCTGAAATAAACGCATATGCATCCGGGCGCGACCCAAAGCATGCAGTGATTGCAGTGACAGAGGGGGCGCTTCAAAAACTCAATAGGCAGGAACTTGAGGGTGTGATTGCGCACGAAATGTCACACATCGGAAACTATGACATACGCTTCTCTATGCTTGTGGCTGTTTTTGTCGGGCTTGTCGCAATACTCAGTGAGATGTTCATGTACTCAATGTGGTTTGGTGGAGGAAAAGGTGGTGGTGATCGCAAAGGCGGCGGCCTCCTGATTATTGTAGGCATACTTCTTGCAATTGTCGCACCTATTGTCGTGCGCATGGTCCAGCTTGCAATCTCGCGCAAGCGCGAGTTTCTCGCTGATGCCACAGGGGCAAAGCTGACGCGTTACCCTGAAGGCCTTGCATCAGCCCTTGAAAAGATAAAGAAATACAATGAAGGCAACATGAAAGTAAGTGAGGCAGTCTCGCACATGTTTTTGTCAGACCCTAAAAAAAGCTTTATGGACAATATCTTTGCAACACACCCGCCTGTTGACGAGCGCATACGCCTGCTTCGGGCAATGTGATTATCCGTATTCAATATGCTGAAGAACTTCCATACCCTCGCGCTTCACAAGGCGCAAATGGTACATGAAAAAGGCCTTTCTTGTTGTATTAAAGCAAATATTTTCCTGCCCATTGATATCATATGTTATGTTGACAAGAAAATAGTTTGAGCTTTCCGGAAAATACGCTGTTGTGAGACCCTCGTCCATAAGACTGAATAAAGGTACTGATGACGAGCCCACGGAAAGTGATATGTCTTCAATATCCTCCTGAAAAAAATTCAACAGGCTTACATTTATGAACCCGTCATAAGGAACCCCTAGAACAATAAAGCCGCTCAGGTTCAATACGCGCGAATCTGCAAAGTTTTGAATCATATGTTTCCAGTCAATAAGATGCGCCTCTATGTATGGTGTTGAAGTGTCTTCCATAACAAGGTCTGAAAGAGCCGAGCGCGTTGAGTCCTGTATGTTTTCAAAAACAAAATCGCGCGTAATTGTGTCAGAGCCTATGCTTATCTGTGTACGGCTTGTAACCGCGTATGAAAGAAAGATAATAAGAAAAAAACTCCCTATGAGAAACCACTGGCCTTTTCGTGCTTTTCCCATACACTCACTTTCTCCAGAAATGAACCAGAATTTCTGCAGGGCTGAATGTTGGCGCTACTAGAAGAAACGTCAACTTCATAGGAAGTGATATACCTGCATTGAGCATATAAATGGTTCCGTTCGCTATGCCGGAAATAGAGCCCAGTGAGGATTCCACAAGGCGAAATGATGTACTGTTCGCCGTTCCGGACGCAGCACTTATGTCTCCTGAAATCCTGTAGATGTTTCCTGCCACCTCAAATGCAAGTGCTGAAGGAATACTCAAAATCAATGCAACTAAAACAGCGGAAAATAGCTTTGAATAATTCATTATAATATAATAGATTTAGGTAGTATAAATTATTCATCACTGCTCAATCTGCATCGGGTCAAGGGCAAAACTTCTTAGAATCTTGTTCTCCTAAAAGTCATATATCACAAAAAGAGATGTGGTCAGAAAATCGTAAAAAACGTCTTATGCATTTGTTTTTTTCCCGTGATTTCATGCAATAACTTTCTTTCTTTTTACATATCCTTTTTTATATGCGTTTTTCAAAATCTCTCCAAAACCAAAGGGCACAGACTTCTGTATGTTCTCTGTACTTTCTTTTCTAAGAAGCTCCTGCTCATCTTTATTTGACATCTGAAATATTTCTGCCTTTATTTTTTTGGCAATCTCTGCTGCGGGTGTTGTGCCCGGGCCAAACAGAACATACTTGCTTGTTTTTGATGCAACTGACGCCACAGGGCCGCAAAGAAAGCGGCTTTCATAAAACCCTACAGCCATGCGAAGCTCTGCCTTGACCCAGCTTTTTTTGCCATAAACCATAAATGAGCCGTGCCCCATATACTCGCCTGAAGGTGTTTTCTTTGTAACGTTGTCCGGAGTCGTATAAAAAACATCCAATGCCCCGACACCCTGCTTCCATGCGCGCGAGTACGACGCCGTGAACTGGGCTGTTTCATCAATTGTTTTCTTGTCAACCTCTTTTCCGCAGGCCTTTATGGCAACAAACGGAGAGCCTGCAACTTCTGTATGAAATATCAAGTCATCTTTCTCTGTGTGCTTTTTGATAAGGACTTCATTTGATGTGGCATCGCGCCCGCCAACAACAAGAAATCCTCCTGATGAGCGAAACCAGCGAAACTTCTGGTACCACTCCTTTTTATCGGGCATTGCTTTTGCGCGGATTTTAATAGGCAAAGGCTCTTCCTTTTTTTCAAGAAGAATCTTCTCTGTATCCATAAGCGCGTCCTTTGCGCGCGACATTTTCTGCCTCAGCATTTTTGACCTGCTGTAAATAGCATTTATGTTTTCAGCCAGGGACTTTTCAATATTCAATGAGGCTTCTGTTCCGTTGCCTGTGTCAATAAAAATGAGTTTCTGCTTTGAATCCGCTTTTTTTATCTTTTTCGAGGCCTGCATTGCTTTGCCTATCCCTTTTTCACGAACCGCCAGAATAATGCTTTCATATTCAGAATAATTTGCGCTTATCAATTCTGCAGAGCGCACAAGATTTTTTGCCTCATCCTCGCGCCTTGCAATCGCATCTTCCTGCGCTTTTTTTCGGACAAGAATCTTCTTTTCCCGCGTCATCTTCTCTTTTTTTGCCTTTTCCTCTTCTTTCACATCCATGCCTGACAAAAAATACTCCTCAAGCGCGCTGTTAAATGATGAAAACTTCTTTTCAGAAAACCCGCCGTACTTTTTGAGGTGGATTGGCACAACATCAACCTGCTTTTCTCCCTCAGTTATTAGGGATGAATAAATATCTTCAGTAAGCATGCCTTTAATGGCATCCAAAAGCGATGCAGCATCTTTAGAGGACAACTCCTTGCAGGGTGTTGATTTCTCTATTCCTACGCGAAGGCACGCTTCCTCAGCATATGTGCCTCCAAGCGACATCTCGCGCGCAAGAAAAGCGACAATTTGCTTCTCGTTTTTCAGGGCAGAAGAAAATTCTTCAAGAGATAGTTCAATTGGGTTCATGCCAGACGGCGGGAGTGTGTATGTCTCGCCTTTTTTCAGGGTTCTTTCTTTCCATCGCTCCCGAACAAGAAGCGAGAGTATTTTTCCCTCTGGAGAAACAAAGAGTGCATTGCCGTCACGGAAAAGCTCAAATATCATCTTTGCGCCGTCAAACTCAAGCGCAACAATCCTGTCAAATCCCTGCTGAACCACGTTGTTTATCCTCTTCCCCTTGAGATATTTCCGCAAATACATTGCAAAGCTTGTCGGGGCTTTTGCATGCGGCGGAGTGGCCTCTGATAAAAAGAACATGCCGTCTCCTGCCAAAAGCGTGCGCCCTCCCCGGCCTGGCAAGTGCAATGCAAAGTGTATCTGGTGGCCTTCCTGAAACACTTTTTCAACGCGCGCGCCAGCCAACTCTTTCATCTCCCGGACCACAAACGCGATATCAATGGATGTCATCTCTGCTTTCATAAGAAAAGATGGTTTGGTTAATTATATATTGCTGTTCAACATATATTGATATGTAAATATCTCACTCAACCGCTAATCTCACCTATTTTAACGGAGATGCCTGTTGAAAGAGTGCAAAAATATATTAGCTGGCGATGATAAATAAAGGGAGTGGAATAATGTTCGAAAATTCAAAAACGGACACCGAAAAACGAATTTCTTCTCTTTCAGAGGAAATCCTTGATATCAAAAACCAGAAAAAACTTGCAGAGCTTGACTTTGAAAAAAGGGTTCTTCTTCTGGAAGATAGTGTAAACACAATAAACAAGACAGTAGGCTCTGCAAAGAACCTGAAAGACATGAAGGAAAATCTCGATCATATTCTGGATGTCCAGTCAAAGATACGTGAAGTTGAGGACCGAGAAATCATTGACCGCCTTGAAAGCATGCAGGCAAAAGACACACTTAATCTTCTTGAAGACAATGTAGAAACAATATCAAAAAAACTTGAGCTTCTTTCAAATGCCGTCAAAACACTTGGTGAAAAAGCAAATGACGGCAACAAAAACACCAAGGAATCTATTGTGCAAAAAATAGGTGCAGGCTCAAAAGATATTGACCTGCTTCGGTCCGAGATAATGGCTGTGCGCACAGGAATGGCAGATGCAAAATCTGTCGAGGCTATTGAATTAAAGTTTAATGTTCTGAAAAAGTCGCTTGAAGATCTTGACAAAAACTTTGCTGATCTTGCATCAAGTGCAAGAGGGTCGTTCAAAAAAAGGGACACCGAGCTTGCGGTAATACAAAAAAAAATAGAAGAGCTTGAAACAATACAGGTCAAGACATCAATAATTTCATCACAAGTTGATTCTTTGCGGGACGCAGACAAGAAAATGGAGAGCATTGTTTCGTCCCTTCGAAACCAGATATGTCTTGCAGAGCAAAAAGTCAAGCCGCTTGAGGCCGCGCAAGAACTTGGAAAAAAGGCGTTCAACGAGACAGGCCTTGTCAAAAAAGAGTTTGCAGAAGCTAAAAAGGGTTTTGAAGAGTCACTGAAGAAACAGGGCAATGAGTTCAGGAATAGCCTTGGTACTGCAAATGATTCTATAAAAAAGGAGAAAAGCGAGATTCAAAAAGCATATTCCTCTACCCAGAAAGAATACAGTAAAATAAAAGAAGGCCTTGAAGACCTCAACAGGACTCTTGAAAAACGAGTCACAAAAAGCACGATGAATGCTCTTGAAAAACAGACGCGGCTTCAAAAAGAAAGCCTTGCAGCACTTCGAAACGCCACAAAAAGAGTTGAAAAGAAGGGCAACGAAATAGATAACGCATTAACTGAAACGCATTCAAAATATAGCAAAGTCTGCTCAATGCTTAAGGGAAGGGACGTCCAGGAGGTTGTAAGCCACCTGAAGCACCTAAAAGAGACAGAAGAACAAATAAAAAACGACGTCTCTGCAGGACTCTCTGCTAAGACAAAGAAAATTGTCGACGAAGAGCTAAAGGATGTAACAGACAACCTTCGAAAGATAAGTGAGTTCGCGCGCAATACCTCGATAAAGCAGGAAGATGTAGAGCATATTGTTGAAAACAAGATTACAAGCCTGACTGCAGATTACAATAAATTCGGGAAGGCTCTCGGCACGCTTCAAAGAATAGTCCAGCAGGAGCATGCAAACATAAGCCAGGACGTGCACAGCAAAGTTGATGGTGAGATGGCACGAGTGAAGGATGAAATAGAAGATTTACGCGAGGATATTGAAATTCTAAAAAGCCTGCGTGGAGACCTTGTAGAGGACATTAATAGAATAATTGCCGGATATGAAGACAAAAACAAGACAAAGACAGTTGAAAAGCTTGAGCATACAGCAGAATATGAGGCAGAGCGCATGGATCGGCTTGATGAGGCTTTCAACAAAAAGCTTGCAGAGCTCATGAAACGCATGGAAACTGAGCACAAATGCGAGCAAGGCGTTTCAGGACAGATAGAATCAAAAATCTCTGTTATAGAAAGAGAGAACCAAAGCCTTCGGGAAGAGCTTGAAGAGCTTAAGGGAGCATATTTCCAGATAATGAAGCTTCAGCAGAATGCACCTATAATAATTGAGTAATATTCTCTATTTGCGCTTCCTGTGCCGCATTTTCTTGTTGCGCTTTTTGGTCTTGTGGCCGCGCATTTTTGCTGATTTTCTTTTTTTCCCGCAAGGAATAATAATCTCCTCCCTTTACTGTACTTTATCAAGTAATCTGCTAATTATTGAATATTTCTTGCCAATCTTTTTATTTGATCCCCTGAGGTTCTTTGTTTTCTTCTCAATTTCCTTTATTCTTTCATACAGCTTATTTGCAGGAACGTTCTGTATGGCTGAGGACAGCTTTTCAAGCACTTTGATATCCGAGAGAACCCTGTCCTTTTCGTCCTCAAACTTTTTGAGGGCTTTTTCCAGCTTTTTGATGTCCGAAGCCCGTGAATTTATTATTTTTCTCACAGAGCGCGTATCTTTTGATATCTTTTTCTCGCGCAGTGAAATAGCGCGGAACGCGTTTCGAAGCTTTTGCCCTTCAACAGAGAGTGATTTCAGCTCACCCTCAAGTTTCCTGGACTCTCCAAACTCGCGAAGGAGTATCCCCTCATAACTCTCTATTTTTTTGTGCTCTATCTTGATTGCCTTCTCTTTCTCGTGGATATTGTCTTCAATCTCCTTAACATCATAAGCAAGGTCTTCTTTGAGCTCTTTTGCCTTTTTCTTTTTCTCCTCTGTATTCTTGGCAGTATTCAAAAGAATGAGCGAGCCTGAAGAGCTATACTCCTTTGACAGCAGGCTCTCTTTCTCAAGGGCATCTGCCCAGGACTCTATTGTATCAACAGAGACTGACAGCCTTTTTGCCGCGTCCTTTGCAGAAAACCTGCCTTTTTCAGAAACAATCTTCAGCAGGCGGTCAACTCCGGTCTCAAGCATCGTGTTTTTCCAGGAACCCATATAATCTATCCTCTATATTGCAAACTGCCGTGCCGCCTAGTTCCAGGACTTTTTATGCCAGACACATATAAACTATAATAGAGAGAATTTATATAATGTATGTTTATGATGCTGTCAAAAAAAAGAAAGCTGTCCGGTCAGGCGGCAATAGAGTACTTATCTATAGTCGGGATTGCACTCCTGCTTCTTACCCCCATAATACTCGTGGCGCAGCAGCACATAAAAGACCTTAACAACGATACCCGGATGATGCTTGCCATGGAGGCAAAAAACAAGATTGCTGCTGCGTCAGACATTGTCCACGCACAAGGGCCTCCATCAACAATGACAATAAATATTCAGCTCCCTTCAGGTATTGTGCGCGCAATTGTCAACAACCAGATGATTCTTATAGAGGTCCCTTCTGCAGAAGGGTCGTCTGACCTTGTCTCAATGCTTGATTACGATGTGACAGGCAACCTGTCCACTTCAGCAGGCAGCCACAAGATAAGAATCGAAGCAATGTATGACAACGTGAATATTACAGTGATTCCATGAGAAGGTGTGCGCAGTCCGGCCTTGAGCTTATGGCATATATTTCGTTTTCCCTGCTGATTTTCTCGGCTTTTTATCTGGGAATCTTAAAAAAAGATATAAACGCAATAAACAGGCAGGAAGAGTTTCGCGCCGCAGA
>JAIVYS010000033.1:0-10030 GCA_048635325.1 Candidatus Bathyarchaeota archaeon | reverse complement strand
GTGTGAGATATAGCTTTTTATGCATTGCTGTAGAATATAAAATCTTCGGACATACTATGAACCTCCGACAGCACATATTGGTTCAGGTCGGAGGTCTTGAAAATCCTTTGGTTGGAGTGATGAGGCTTTTCATGCTATTTAATGGCTCACACCGAAATTAAAGCGAGCATACCAATTTCGGGCTCGCTCATTAAATATCATGAAAATCCACAGATGCTGTTGAATAGGCTTTTCAAGCTTTTTGATGGCTCATCTCGCGCTCAAGGCGAGCATATTTCGCGCGGATTCGCACACCAAAAATCCTGAAAATCCACAAAGGTAATTGCATAGGCTTTTCAAGCTATTTTCCGGTTCGGCTCAAAAGTGTAGAGAGCAGGTCACTTTTGGCCTCACTCGAAAAATATGCCCCGGTAGCTCAGCAGGTAGAGCGCATGGCTGTTAACCATGTCGTCGCAGGTTCGAGTCCTGCCCGGGGCGTCTTTTGCGAACGAGTATGAAATTGACTTACACGCGACTTATCAAGGGTGTTGGCATTCCAACAGATTTTGAAAATAAAGTCTTTTCTGCAGTGAAAAAGATACCGCGAGGCAAAGTCTCGACTTATTCTATTGTAGCTAAAGCAATAGGCCATCAGAAGGCTTATCGCGCCCTCGGCAATGCATTGAACAAGAACGCGAACTCTGATGTGCCATGCCATCGGGTTGTAAGACACGATGGTGCAGTCGGAGGGTTTGCGCACGGCACCAAAAAGAAAATACTACTTCTTGAGGCAGAGGGCATAAGCATAGCTAATGCCAAAGTAAAAAACTTAGAGAATGTGCTTTTCAGGTTCTAAAGCCCGTGGTTTACACAAAGTCAATTCCAAGGCGCTGCTCAATCTCTTTTTTCTGCCCATTGCTGAATGTGTTTGTGGTACTGAATATCTGCGGAGAGTTTACGCCTGTGACAATTATCATTGCACGGATGGTGTCGCCAAGCTCTCTTGCGACCATTGCACCCCAGATGACCTTTGCGTCAGGGGAAAGCCTTGTTGTAACTGCATTGACAATCTCCTTTGCTTCCTTTAAGGTAAGGTTTCCGCCAGTGACATTTATGAGCGCGCCTGTGGCCCCCTCAATGTCAACCTCGAGAAGCGGGTTTGTAAGTGCTTTCTGGACCGCTTCATAGGCCCTGTTTTCTGTGTCAGATTCACCCATGCCAATCATTGCCATGCCACCGGAACCCATGACAGACTTTATGTCTGCAAAGTCAAGGTTTATGAGACCTGGTTTTGTTACGAGTTCTGCGGTTCCTTTGACTGCATTGACAAGAATTTCGTCTGCTACCTTGAATGCAGTGTTTATGGAAACATCAGGAACAATTTCCATCAGCTTTTCGTTTGGTATGATAATAAGTGTGTCAACAGATTCCTCAAGCTTTTCAAGGCCGGTCTTTGCATTTTCTGCCCTGTGCTGCCCTTCCATATGAAACGGAAGAGTGACAATCGCAACTGTAAGGGCATTTAACTTTTTGGAAACCTCTGCAACAATAGGTGCAGCGCCTGTTCCTGTTCCGCCGCCAAGGCCGCAAGTGATGAATACCATGTCTGCGCCCTCAAGAGCCTTCTTGATGGTTTCTTTTGATTCCTTTGCCGCAGCCTCACCCACTTTGGGGTTCGCGCCAGAGCCAAGGCCCTCGGTAATCTCTTTTCCAATAAGTATCTTTTCATCAGCGTCTGTGTAAAGAAGGTCTTGCGCGTCTGTGTTTATGCAAATTGTTTTTGCACCGTCAAGCCCGACCTGTGTCAGGCGGGAAATAGTATTGTTTCCTGCGCCACCGCAACCGACAACAACGATTTCTGCTCTCCTGTGCTTTAGAACTTCCCTGAGCTCTGCATCGCTTTTGTGGTGCCTTGCAGGCAATTCCTGTTTTGTGCCGGCGTCAATTTCCGGCCTTTCAAGCGCGCTTTGAATTATGCTGTCCATTCAATCAGCCTCGTGATTTTTTTACTGTGCAAGTAGATAATCATAATGTGTGCGAAACCTTTTTAAGCATTTACTTGGGTGCTTCTTTCGCTGCAGTTTGAGTGTCTTTTTCTTCTTTTTCCTTCTGCTCTGAAAAGGAGACCTCTTTAACGCCCTCAACGTACTTCTTTATATCGCCCTCAATCTTTTTCCTGAGGTCATCCGGCACGAATTTGAAGAGCGCTTTTGGCATTGATATGCCTGCTTTGCCTTCTGACAAAGAAGTCTCTATTTTTTGCCCAAGGCCGCCAAAGTAAAAGCCTGTTATGACATCAAGTTTCTTTGTTGGCTCGGTTATGAGTCCCAGAGTTTTGACATCGTATTCAAGCACCTTTCCGGCAAGGAGATGGTTGAAGTCAACCCGAACCCTGCCTGATGATGCAGAAAGAATCTTTCCGGAAACATTGTTGCCAAGTGTAATGTACTGCCCGGGTACAGGGACTATTTTCTCTTTCCTGAATTGGGTGGATGATATAACTTTTATAAGCTTGCTATCCCTTTTCCCAAACGCATCCTCTGGAAGGACGTCAAATTTAGATGATGCGTTTGCATCAATCTCAAGAAGCTTTTTGTCAAGGCCGGAAACAACATGCCCTGCGCCTACAATAATGCTGACTGCGCCGTATTTTGTATCTTCTTTGAAGATATTGTTCTCTTTTGCAAGTGACTCGTCTGTTGTGTCGAAGATCTCTTTTGTATCTTTTACACGGCCTGTGTATTCTATTTTGACAAAGTCACCATTCTTCATGCTAGGGCAATCGGTTCTGAAAGAATATAAATATATTGTGCGTCTCTTTTTTTGCATGAATTTGTGTTCGTGGCACAACTTTAGAATTGGACGGTTTTTGCAAGGGATGTGAGCAAAATAACCTTTGACAAAAACATTTAAGCTTGTCATACGAGTGTTCAATAAATTGGTGTGAAAATGGTTTTTGATGTTCGGGACTTAAAAGAAGGTTTTGGCTTTTTATCCTCATTTTATAGTGATGTTGCACCAGAAATGCCCTATATAGAATATGGGGTTAAACTCGACTCTTTTGCAGAATATCTATTGTCTCAAGAGCCAAATATTTCTGAAGAACGTATGGAACTATCTTCAATGAAGCAAAAGCCTTTTCTTGGAGTAACAGAGAATTTTTTAAGGTCTAAAGGATATTCATCAAAACAACTCAAGAGTAAAATATATAACGAACCCATCCTTTATGCCCAACCAAAGCGCAGTATTTCGAGTCTGGGGCGAAAAGGCACGGGGGATACTCTATGGTTCGATTTGATGAATTTGGATGAGATAAAAATATTTTTTCCTGATATTAAGGATTTTCCGCTTCCTTGGGATAAAGTAAGCCCAAAGACGATAGAGATCATCGCGAATTATGGCCGAATACTGAATCTCATATCAAAAGAAATTCCCGGTGAAGTTTTGCATCCAAAATTAGAATCAATACCTACACGGCTTTCATATCAGGAGTTAATGGCGCAAGTATAGTTTGTTTTTGCAGCATATATTTTGGATGATGCTCTACTTGCCACGGTTAACCAATTTAAATCTTTTAGCACATCCTACATTCATGACACATTCAGATGAAATAAGTTCTTTTTTAGATAAGGTATTTTCTCTGGAAAAATCTTTAACAGGCATGTGTACATTACTCAGTAAAGATTTGGAGGGCAATCGCGGTTACTCTTATGCATTGATAGAAAGTAAAGATGGATATTTGATTGTTTCGACAAATGGCCCGGATATCTCTTTGACGAATGATGAAATGTATGAAGTTGCCAGACAAGTGATGCTTCCTGAAAAATATTCACAAAGCAATATCACCCGAGGGATAATAGACCTTTTAGGACCGGAAGATGTTTATTTTGCTGTAAAGGAAGAAATCTTCTCGAAATACAAACAGTACTGCGAAATCGAAACAGATGTTCAAAAAATTGAAAACTCATTTTTGTTTGCTGATTTTTTCGAAAAAATGCATGAAAATGCAATCCCCCTACTGACAAAAGGAATGTGCGAAACTTCAAATCAGTATCAATCAAAGGTTTTGAAAGCCATTATTGAGATACTTGATGCAGATAAAGAGTTTAGGACGAATATGTGGGTAAAGAAACGCTGAGACACACAACATTTAAATCTTCACCCAAAACTATTCTTATGCCAAAAGACTGGAGAGACTCGCTTGATTCCGAGAGCGCCGGAAACCTGAACGACCTCGTAGTCTCTGCGCTCAAGCACAGGCAGGCGTATGACAAATCCGGTGACCCGCGAGTTGCGCAATTATGGCTCGCGTTTGTCGAGCTATACAAGAGGCACGCTGCTCTCGAGAAAAGGCTTGAAGCATGTGAAGAGCGCCTGTTTGGGAAACGAAAGCCATCTTCTATTCTGAAGGATTTGGAGAACTACTAAGCAAGCGCCTTCTCAAACAACCCTGAAAACTCCTGCGGCTTTGTCAGAAATTCAAGGCGCGAGGCATTCTTTACAAGATGATACATTGGCTCTTTTTCGCCAAGACCGAGAAGGCTTGAATCAAGCGGCATGTTTTCTTTCAGGGCACCCTCTGTGTGGATATACTTTGGGTTTTTTATTATGCCTTCAGGGGTGAAAAAGTACGCGCACCCACCGAACTCGTGCAGGGGACCGTAGACTGAGCTGAAGTCGCGCGCAACCCAGTTTGCTATGATGAGTGTTGAGTTTTCCTCGTTCACCGTGATGTGCGCAAAGCCCGGGGGGATAAGGAACTTGTCGCCAGCACTTGCGCGGACAACCCGTGCGTCATAAACTTTGTTTCCATTGACTTTTTGTATGAAGAATAATGCCTTGCCTTCAAGCACTTCATAGATTTCAGGATAAGTTGTTGTCTGCCCCGGGACAAACGGGTGGTAATGCCCTGCGGTTTTAATGTATTCGGCGCCGAGCATCATTGGAGGAATTACGGTCACATCATATCGAAGGTTGTTTGCCTCAATTACACTTTTGTCCTCGGGTATGCATGTGTCCCTATACATATAGTATAGGGGGGTGTTTGGGTTGGCTGACTTGAGCCACTCTGTGTCATGCATTACAGGGCGCATCTGCTCTACTGTTCGTATGTCCGGTGTCAGCACTTTGCCTGCAAAAGAAAGTTCTTTTTTCTCCGAGTTCCATGAAATTGGGAGACCGGATATTGTACTAAGCCCCATATTTAGAAATTTTGTTCTATTTTATTTAAAGATGAGTGCTACCCTCAAGAATGTATCTCAATCCCCGGCTTCCCCGGTTCAGCCCGTTTTGCCTTTTCAGATGCGCTGCCATCAGCAGGCAAAATCTCAATTTCTGCGCTAAGTTCCTGCTCAAGAAACTTCTTGTGCCCTGTGAGCGCATTCATCTCGTCTTTTGCAGAAAGCACTTCAACCAGAACAGGGCGCTTTGACAATGCCTGTGCAAACTTCACAGCATCTTTTCCCTGCTTTTTTATGTCAGCACTCTTCATGATTTCTGCTACAAGGTTCTTTGGCTTTTTTTCTGCAAGAGCATAAACATCATGTTTCCATTTTGGCGCGACATAGACAGTGATTTTTTTTGCAGGGTTCTGCAAAATTTTCTTTATTGATTTAACATCATCCACGACTTTTTCTGCGAACTGCCTGTAGTTTTCAGCCTTCTCGTCAATCTCTTTTTTATTATGCATGGGCCACGGTTCTTCTGAAATCATCTGCTTTTTGCCAATGAGTTCCCACATCTCTTCGCATACGTGTGGGGTGAAAGGTGCAAGCAGAATGACAACGGTTTCTGTTGCTTTTGAAAAAACCGAAAGCTCGTTTTCATCAGGATTTTCTGCGTAGTCTACAAAGTCGCGCGCATCATTGAAGAGCGCAGTTATCTTTGTTGCAGCAAAGCTGAAGCGGAAGCTATCAAAGTCATCCTTTACATCGCGGATTGTGCTGTTTGTCCTGCTCAAAAGATATTTTGCGTTCTGGCCAAGGTCTTTTGTATCTACAACCGTTGAAACTCCGCCATTTATGGCAGAGTTACCGGTTGGAGAGCTTAAAACCGAACCAAGCAAACCCCGTCCTTTAGGGCGGGGTCGCATAGAGGTTTTATGATTTATCTTGCCTTGCCTGATTTTACCTTTATTATCCTGCACAAAATTATAGATGCGCGCAAGGAGCCTGTTTGATGCATCAACTCCGCGGTCATCCCACTCAAGCTCTTTTTCAGGCAGGGCTGTTGAAAGCATGAAAAGTCTTGCTGTGTCTGCACCGAACTTGTTGATTATTTCTGTCGGGTCAACAACATTGCCCAGAGACTTCGACATTTTGACCCCGCCTTTCAGGACCATACCCTGCGCAAGGAGGCGCTTGAATGGTTCGTTTACTTTTGTCAGGCCAATGTCGCGCAGGGCTTTTGTGAAAAATCTTGCATAAAGAAGGTGAAGCACTGCGTGCTCAATGCCGCCGATGTACTGGTCAACAGGCATCCAGTATGCAGATTCTTTTTTGTCAAACGGCAGTTTGCCCTCGGTGGGTGAGCAGTACCTGAAAAAGTACCATGATGAATCAACAAAGGTATCCATTGTGTCTGTCTCGCGCCTTGCATTGCCGCCGCAATTGGGGCACTTTACACTCATGAATTTTTTGGAGGTCTTAAGCGGGTTGCCCTCTCCTGTGAATTTTACGTCTTCAGGCAAAACAACAGGCAGGTCTTTTTCAGGAACCGGAACAGCACCGCACTTGTCGCAGTACATTATAGGTATTGGTGTCCCCCAATATCTTTGCCTTGATATCAGCCAGTCGCGTATCTTGTAGTTGACTGTTTTTTTGCCGAGCTTTTCTTTCTCAAGCCACTTCGCCATTTTTGGTAGGGCTTCGCGGTTGTTCATGCCATTGAATTTTCCTGAATCAAAAAGAATGCCGTCGTCAGTGAATGCATCATCATAATCTCTAGGGTTAATTGGTTTTCCGTTCTTGCTTATCACAAATTTAAGAGGTATCTTGTATTTTTTTGCGACCGAAAGTCGCGCTTGTCGTGCGCGTCGCACATAACAATTCCGCTTCCATACATCAGGGCAAAATTCGCTATATATATAGGCACTTTTTCTTTGTTCGCAGGATTTATCGCATACTTGCCTGTGAAAAACCCTTCTTTTTCTTTCTCCTCGTTGACGCGGTCTGCAATGGTTTGTTTTTTCATCCTGCGCACAAAGTCTTTTGCGCCTTTTTCATACTTTGTTCCTTTCACAAGGCCTGTAATCATCGGGTGCTCTGGTGCGAGTGCAAGGAAGGTCACACTAAATACTGTATCGCATCTTGTTGTGAATGTAGGAAGTATTGTATCTGTGCCTTCAAGCTTGAAGTGTATGTCAACCCCGTGGCTTTTGCCAATCCAGTTTCTCTGCATTACGCGCACGCGCTCCGGCCACTCGGTTAAGTTGTCAATCTCCTGCAGGAGTTCGTCTGCATATTCTGTAAGTTTAAAGAACCACTGAGAGAGATTTTTTTCCTCAACTTCAGATTTGCAGCGCCAGCATTTTCCATTCTCTACCTGCTCATTTGCAAGGACTGTTTCGCACTTGGGACACCAGTTGACAGGTGCTGCCTTTTTGTAGGCAAGCCCTTTTTCAAGCATCTTAAGAAATATCCACTGGTTCCATTTGTAATAGTCCGGGCGGCACGTCGCAACCATTCGCTCCCAGTCGTATGAGAACCTCATTTCTGTCTGCTGGTCTTTCATCATTTTTATTGTGTTGTCAGTCCATGCCTTGGGGTGCGCCTTGCCCTGTATTGCTGCGTTCTCTGCAGGCATGCCGAATGAGTCGTAGCCCATGGGGTAGAGAACATTGAAGCCCTGCATACGCTTGTAGCGCGCAATCACGTCGCCGATAGAGTAATTGCGGACATGCCCCATGTGAAGTTTTCCTGACGGGTATGGAAACATTTCAAGGACATAATACTTCGGCTTTTTGCTCTTAGTGTTTGCGCGAAATATTTTTTCCTTTTCCCAGCGCCTGTTCCATTTCTCGTCAAGGTTTTTGAAGTTCATGGCAGTCATTAATCCTAAATGCTTGAACTATTATATCCTTTACCGTAAGGTATGGGGTGCCTGTAATGGATGCCCAGACTATTATCTACCATCATAGACACCAAAACAAATGCATCGCAGTCGCTCATCCCATTGAGGTTTTGTTTTGTGGTAGGCACAAGGTGTGCTTCTGTTATTTTATATCTGGTTCCGTGACTGCATGCTTTATTATGTGCTTTGTTTAAGGCTTCCTTTAAGTGTTGTTCAAAATCATTAGGCCCATACCTATGTATGCCGCGACGGCATTCATCGGTATCAAGACCGAGTTTCTTACAAAGTTCGTTTATATCCATAAAGACTCGCCTATTTGAAATTCACACAAAAAAAACGGAAAACCCCCGAAAAAATTGTGTGCGCCCTAAAACACAAGGCGCACTAGTAGCACTACAAAAATAACCAAAGCTGGCACTTTCTCTTTCACAGGTTCAATGTCCACGAAAATGTTGTTGAAAAACATAAGTATCCCTAGTTAAAAAGCGCACGAACAAAAACGAAAAAAGTTGTTGAATGTTAATGTTTTGGCGCGCGCCTAAAATAGTAGCACGCTTACTAGAAGAACAAGACCTGCTGATGCAAATGCAAAGTTATGCTTGGAGATATTTACAGAATGTACTTTTCTTATCAGCATTTTCTCTTCCTCGCTCATGATATCTCCTTCACTAAGCTACCATTTGTTTTTCGAACATATTTAAAGGTTGCTAATTGCATGATTTGCTGAAAATAGTGTGGCAAAACAATATTTTTTGAAAAAAATATAGTTAAGCATATAAACATCAACAGCACAATATCAAGCAGTGGTGTACTTTCATGACACGGGTTATTGCAGTAAGTTCTGGAAAAGGCGGGGTCGGAAAAACCACAATGACTTCTAATCTTGGTGTTGCCCTTAATGACTTCGGCCAGAAAACTGTTGTTGTTGACACAAACCTCACAACACCGAATCTTGGCTTTCACCTCGGAGTTCCGCTTTACCCGAAAACCCTTCATGATGTAATGAAAGGCGAGGCATCAATTGATGATGCCACATACATTCATCCTTCTGGCCTGAAAGTGATTCCTGCAGGAATCTCAATGGCAGACCTTAAGGCAACAAACCCAAAGAACCTTTCCAAGGCAGTGATTGGCCTTGTGGGTGATCATGATGTTGTGCTTCTTGACAGTGCAGCAGGTCTTGGAAAAGAGTCCATGGCTGGAATACATGCTGCAGATGAGCTTCTAATTGTTACAAACCCGCAACTTCCTGCTGTGACCGATGCACTTAAGGCAATAAAAGTTGCTGAGGAAGAGGGGACAAAAGTTGTAGGCGTTGTACTTAACAAAATTAAGGGAAAGAGCGCAGAGCTTTCAGTCAGTGATGTTGAGGCTCTGCTTGGATACCCGGTAATTTCACAGGTGCCTCATGATGATACAATGGTCGAGAGCCTTGCTGCGAAGATGCCTATAGTTGCATACGCCCCTAACGCAAAATCATCTATTGAGATAAAGAAGCTTGCCGCAGCACTGGTTGGCGTGGATTATAATCCTCCGTCATATAGAGGGCCTTCTTTCTTGTCAAAGATTTTTGGATTTCTGAAGTGAGTTCGCTTACGTTTTCTACTCTTTTTTATAAACTCCTTATGCTAGTGCTTTTTTTATCCAATAGACTTACCCGCCCAAGTAACCTATGGATTTATATAATTTACGCCTATTACGTGGTAGCATAAGTTATTTAAAGGGTTCCATCTCAATATATCAACATAAACCTGAGAAATATTTGATGAAGGAGATATTGGTAAGGAGATAACACCAAAAAGAGTTCTTTTAGGGAGATGAATTCATGGCAAAAAACATTCCGGTCGGAACAGTCATACAAAAGATGCTAAAGGACTCAAAGGATCCGCTTTCAACTTATGAGATTGCAAAGCGCGCGAAAATATCGTGGTCAACTGCGAACACGCATTGCTATAAACTCAAGGACCAAAACGTTGTTGAG
>JAIVYS010000032.1:0-10124 GCA_048635325.1 Candidatus Bathyarchaeota archaeon | reverse complement strand
TGTCTGCACAGGCAACCAGGCAACGAGGCAGTTTGATGTATTCTTTGAGACAATGCTGTCAAATGCGCGCTCTATTGTCTTTCGCCTGCCGAAAACCTCGGCACCGTCAAGCTTCATTAAGTTAAGCTTCTCTGCAATCTTGATGTATTCAGAAAGCGAGCGCCCGCAGAATAAAACTTTGCGCCTTCCCTTGTTTGCCGCAAGAATTGTTCTTAGGCGGGCAATATGTGATGAGAAAGTTGTTATCACAACCAACGACGGATCCTCATATGCCCTGTCAATTGCATCCTGCACAAGCACTTTTGCGACGTACTCAGGAGGGGTTCTGGCCTCTTCCTCAACACGGACGCACTCTGAAATGTGAAGCTTTATTCCCTTCTTTGCAAGCTCTTTGTAGCGCTTGTAATTCGGCTTGTCGCCGAGAGTCGGGTTGTTGTCAAGCTTGTAATCGTTAAGATAGGTAACTATGCCCTCAGGCGTATGGAGTGCAATAAGGCATGAGCCCGGTATGCTGTGGGTTATGTGCACCATTTCAACACTTAGGTTTTTTGACAGCTTTGCTGTCTTGCCTGCATTAAGGACATAAAGCGCCTTTTCAAGCTCTTTCTTTTTCTCGTCGCGAAGAAGCTTCTTCACAACCTCAAGTGTATAGTCAGTGCCTATTATCGGGCAATTATACCTCTCGGCAAGCCGCGGAACCGCAGCTATGTGGTCAAGATGCCCGTGGGCAAGCACTATTGCCAGGACATTTTTGCCTTCAAGTATGCTATCGTCAGGCAGCGCACCAAGACGGATAAGGTCTTTTGTCGGAACGTTTCGCTCCTCCTCGTCCTCTAGCTGTATAATTTTGTCCATGTAGACTCCCATGTCAAATATGACAAACTCTCCGTCAATTTCGACTGCGGACATGTTTTTGCCGACTTCACTGAAGCCGCCAATTGCGTAAAATTTCATTTATTTTCACCTTTAATTTTAGATAATTTAATTAGAATAATATTCTTTGTAATTCAATGACTTATATAATCAGCACATTGAGAAAGAGCATCTTACTAATATTACTAAAAATAGTTCTAAAAGAAGGTTTAAATTTGTTTGGATTTCCATATTTTCGCAGAAAAGCCGATGTAAACCTATAAAATGATTAATCCCGCCAGCAAAGCATGGTCCTAATCCGCGCAAAAACCACGGAAAACGCATGGCATGAGGCAGTGCGCGCAATATGGGAAAAGGGCAAAATCCTTGTTACAGAGGATATGGACAAGACAAAAGAGATATTTGGGCTTCTGGTAAAGATTTCTTCCCCAACAAAGGCTAATGACAAAATCCCTGAGCACTTCCAACTCAAGGGCAATGCTTTTCAGCAATACATTGATCAGGTCATGACTCACGAGAACAAGTGGGGCTTTGAATACACATACGGCGAGCGCATCTGGGACTGGAACAACAAAATCAATCAGGTAGAGGCTGCAATCGAGCGCCTCTCAGAAAACCCGTCAAGCCGAAGGGCTGTCTGTGATGTGGGCTTTCCTGAAGCTGATGCAAAGCTCAAGGACCCGCCGTGCATGAGGCTTATTGACTTTAAGATACGCGAGGAAAAGGCTGCTGCGCCCATGCTGCCTATTGCAAAGAAACTGAACATAACAGTTGTCTTTCGCTCGCACGACGTATTCGGCGCATCCTACGCCAACTGGGTCGCGCTCGGCAACCTCCAGAAGTATGCTGCTGACAAAATCTCAAAGAACCTCGGCGAGAACATCATGCCTGGCGAGTTGCACAGCTACTCGATTTCCGCGCACATCTATGAAAGGGATTTTGAGGCTGTGAAGGCTATGATTGGTTCTTTGGAGAAATTTGTTCAGAAGTAGGTAGTTCAGTAAACAAGTACAGGTTCTCGGGCTCGCGCACCCAACACCCTGAAAAAGCATGTAGAAGTCGTTTAGTTCCATAATAACACAATAATAACAATGTTATGAAATATTTAAAGAAATTATTATTAAAAGAGCAATATTCTGTGTGGCAAGAACGCAGATGTTTGCTATAACAGCTTATTAGTTATTGTTTTTCAAAAGGGCTATTTCTTCCTGCAATAACTCGATTTGCTCTTGCTGTTCTTTGACCGCATTAATTAGAACAAATGTCAGAGAACTTGAATCAAAATCATACAACTCTGTGTCTATTGTGTCTGTTTCCTCTAATTTTGCCATGTATGAAGAAACCGTATATGGTGCAATCTCTTGTATGTCCTGAGCAATAATGCTGATTCCCTCAGCATTTTCCGGTGTCCCTGCCTTGCCATTCAGTTTATAGCTCACTGGATTAATTTTTGTTATAACATTCAACCCGTCTGTGAAAGGCTCTATGTCTTTTTTCAGCCGTTCATCAGAAACGACAGTCCATGAAGAGCTCGTGGGCTTTGCAGCAGAATTTGCAGATAAGTGCAACTGGTATAACGGATTTAATACCCCTATACCGACATCGCCGTCCTTATCAAATACCACTTTATCTGCCCAGCTGGCGCCATTATCTGCAGTGTACTCAAAGTCAAAATGGCCTTGCGTATTATGTATCTGCCAATATCTGTTATCATTGGTATCAACAAAGCGTATCCCTGAGCTAACATCTTCTACAGTTATATAATCCCCTACAAAACGGGCTGCAGGACGGCTGCTTGAATCAACGACATGCAATGTAGCCTGAGGATTAGTGGTACCTATGCCTACATTGGTGGTGCCCCCAGCACCGCCGTTATTTCTAAAGATCATAGGCACACGAAGAGTAAGATCATGATTATTTTCATCCATAAGGGCAATTGATAAATAATCTGAACTTCCTGTACCAATTCTCCAATTGTGATGCCCGATATCTGTGTCAATGAAATTGATTTCTGCACTACCTCCCTCCATCAAAAATTCATCTCCAACAATATGCAACACGGATTCTGGCGTTGAAGTCCCTATGCCGACATTTCCCGCATTCGTATTGTAAATGTCATTTCCGCTCATATTCCACGGGTTCTCAGAGCGTATTGAGTAAGCTGCGCTCCCTATCTGCTGGCGGGGCTCCAGTATTTCTGCCCCGATCTTCACTTCAAGCCAATATGGAATGTCAAAAGGAATGTCAAGCGCTTCGACGCTTCCAAGAAGCTCGCTGAATATGCCGTCGCTATCAGGTGTAATTATCTGCAGCTCACTCCATACAGCATTCCCTGTGCCTGTGCCAGCAGCATCATATATAGTGAAGTTGAACTGCGTCGGAGATGTTATCAACGTACCAAAAGAATCTGTGAGCCTGCCCTGAATAGATATAAGGCGCGGCACATCTGCGTAGGCAAGAGGTGCTACCATAATAAGAAATGCGATGAAATAGAATACCGGCATTCGAACCATACACTTCTTTGGGCAAATGTAGTATATATATTATTTACTATAAGCGCACCAGACTTATAAGCCCGTAAAACAAATAATTTCGCGATGATTTCATTCAACTCATACAGGGAAAAGGCTCTTCTGAAAAACCCGCTGAAAAAATTCCGCGAAGATGTGCAGGAAGTTGAGTACAGGCAGGATCCGCTCACAGGGGCTTGGTCGCGCCTGAATGTTGACCGCGCGAACAGGCCGCATCAGGCACCCTCAAAGCCAATGAAAATTTCAGCAAAAAAGAACTGCCTTTTCTGTGGAAAGCATATTGATGAAGCAACACCGAAATTCTCAAAAGCAATTGTTCCTGAAGGAAGAATTAAAAGCGGGGAATTTGTCTTATTTCCAAATCTTTTTCCGTTCGCAGCGCACCATGCAGTCGGGGTTCTCACGAAAAAGCATAATGCATGCCTTAGTGAGATTACTGCAAAGATGTGGGCTGACGCGCTTTCAGGAACAATAAAATGGTTCAAAAGCGTGCACAAGTTTGACGCGCGCATGAGGTTTGCATCAATTGACATGAACTATATGATGCCTGCTGCGGCATCAGTAATACATCCCCATATGCAGGCAACAGTTGACAGGCTGCCGACAAACCAGACAGACTTGGTTTACAGGAAGAGCTGGGATCATCTTGACAAGGCGAAGTCAAATTTCTGGGAAGAGCTTTGCAAAAAAGACCGCAAAAGAAAGATTCTTGATACAGGAAATATTTCATGGCACGCAAGTTTTGCGCCAAAGGCGGCAAATGAAGTCACCGGAATCCTGAAAGGAAAATCAGGGTTCTTTGAGCTTGTTCCGGAAAACATTGCAGAGCTTGCAAGCGGGCTTTCAAAGGTTTTCCGTGCGCTCGCAAAACTCGGCGTGCGCTCTGCAAACATGGCAATAATCGCGTCCCCCCTAAATGAGAACCTTTCACACTTTTTCAATATGCACGTTGTCATAATATCAAGGCCTGAGACAAAGGAACTTTACACAGCAGACCGCGGGTTCATGGAGGTGCTGCACAGGGAAGCTGTGGTTTCATACATCCCGGAAGACTTTGCACAAAAAATGAAAAAAGTGATTAGATGAACGAGGGTGAAGAAGAAAAACAGGGCATTATTGAAGGCATCATCGCAAGAGGGCGCGCAGACACCCTGTCTGTTTTGCTGATTGCACTTATGTTTCTTACAGGCATTGTGTATTTCTTCAGCCTGCCTGATGAAATCACAATATACCCTGGCACAGATGAGAATGGCGTGTCTTCAAAGGCCTTTGGTCTCTTCGTGCTTCCATTTGCAGGCATCTTATTGTATGTTGTATTGACATTTATCCCGCCGCTACTTAACCCGCGGCGCAAGCGGTTTCCTGAAAAGACCGCAAAATACATCCGCCCGGCAGCTCTTGCTTATTTCTTATACACGCAAATCTCGATAATCGCGCTCAACAAATCCGAAACTGTATTTTCGCCCACCCAGAACCTGTCTGTCCTGATTGGTATTGGGGTGCTGTATGCTGCTGCGCAAATATACAACTCAAAGTCAAGCCTTGTACCTAAAATCTTTCGCAGCACAAATGAGGCCGAGTTGGCCTTATTCAATGAAAAGATTGGAAAAGCGCTCGGCGCGTCCTCTGCATTAATCTTTCTGGGCTTTTTCTCTGAAAAACACCTGCTTGTTTTGATAATCGTAAGTGCATTCCTTATTGTTTCTTTTGCAGTGTATTATGCATACTTACTGAAGAAAAAAGATGATCTTTCTGTCATCAAGACAGAGGTCGAACGCGCGGAAAACGGCGAAAATGCGCCCTAAACAGCTGCATCTATATATAATTTTTTGCTAAAGGTTATGCATCTTATTCAACGGAGGTGTAAAATATGGCAGACCTTATCGTAAAAAGCAAAATAAGAGAGTACGCAAAGGGAAAGAAAATGAGCGTTTCATCCGAAGCAGACGATGCTCTCAACAAGGCTGTGGCTGAAGTTCTTGACAAAGCAGTCGCACGCGCACAGGGGAACGGAAGGGCAACTATCAAAGCCCGCGACATCTAAATGCACACATTATTTGCAGGCCGAAAGGCCTGCATTTTATTTTTATTCTTACTTCTTCAACTGATTGGTTATGTTCTGGCTAATACCGGCAATTCTTTCTGCTCTCTTTGACTCGCTTAAGGACATTGCGAGCAAGAAGAGCCTAAAGAATGTGGAGCCGGAAGTTGCGGCGCTCGCAAAAACTGCGTTTGCGGTTCCTGTTGTTTTGATTGCGCTTCTGATGTTTGAGGAGCCTGTGTTTGACAGGACGTTCTGGATCATAATTTCTGTTTCCGGAGTAATACTCGCATCTGCATTTGTTCTATACATGAAAGCTCTCAAGACAACTGATGTTTCCCTTGCAATTCCATTCACTGCATTAAGTCCGGCTTTTATGATATTCATAACCCCCTTAATATTGGGCGAAACTACAACAAAAGTCGGTACTGTTGGTGTGCTTCTACTTGCTGTGGGAGCCTATCTTATCAACTCAAAACAAGCTCCAAAAGGTGTTCTTGGACCTTTGCGGGCACTTGCGTATGACAAAGGAGTGCGTTTGATGATTTTTGTAGCGTTCCTGTGGAGCATAACAGCATCAATAGACAGAATTGTCCTAAGGCATGCAAGCCCCTTATTTTATGTAACTGTTTATTATATTTACATTTCAGTCCTGCTTTTGATAAATGCCCTGTTACGAAGAAAAAAAAGCATAACTCAACAGATTAAAAGCAATTTTTCTGCCCTTGCAGGAATTGGAATTTTCATGGGTTTTAGCTTAATTGCATATATTTATGCGTACACGCTAACACTTGCAGCATACGTCATTGCAGTCAAAAGAACCAATGCCCTGTTCAGCGTGGTTCTTGGCGCAATATTCTTCAAGGAAAAAAACATCCGCGGAAGGTTACTTGGGGCGGCGCTTATGGTTCTTGGTGTTGCAATCATTTCTCTTTTTTAAATCTTGGTGACAAATAAGTGCAGGGTATGATATACCCTCCGTGTGGGGCTATGGTGTAATGGCAGCACAGTGGGCTCCAGAAAGCAAATGGCTGGAGCTATGAGCCATAATGTGGCAGTGATTTATTAGCTGTGAAGAAACCCGCTGATCGGGGTTCGAGTCCTCGTAGCCCCACCATTTTTACTCCTTTACAGAAACTCCTTCTTTCAAAGTGCTTATGTATCCAGCCCCTTTATCCCGAAGGGTGTCGTCCTTGCATATCGTCACATATTTTGATATGCTCCCGTCTTCGCAGACAAGGTATTTATCATCTCCGGCTTCAAAGGCATAGCCCATCCCGCATGTTTCGATAATGTTTCCGGCAAATACGGGAGTTTCACTAATATGGGGTTCTAGAGCCATTCTTGCGCTTTCAGAAGAGACTACTTCTATATTGGAACTATGAATCTGCTCAAGCCCCCCGTCAACGCAGTTGTCCATGACATCAGGAATATTTGAATTGATAATGTTGTATGTTATGGTTACGATACTAAATGCGCCAACAAAAAGGACTCCAAAAAGAAATATTTTTATTAGAGTGTTACCGCCTTCAGACATGAAAGGTTATTTTTAGTTTGGTGCATAAATAGTTTTTTTGTGTATTTTCGGGCAAAGTGACTTATATAAAAGGAAGGAAGCAACTGGTTTTAAGCAAAAATAGCGGGGGATATGATGACTCTACGAAATTTTCTGTCTGAACTTGAATCAAAAAAGCAGCTTGTCAGAATAACAAAAGAAGTCTCGACAAAGTACGAGATGGCAAACATACTGGCAGCGCTCGACAGAAGACCAGTGATGTTCGAAAACATAAAAGGGCACAGCATAAAAGTTGTTGGCAACCTTAATTCTTCGAGAGATTTAGTGGCATCAGCGCTTGGGGTGAAAAAAGACAACCTCATACCTCTGCTTGCAAAAGCGATGAACAATCTGAAGCCGCCAAAAATGGTTGGGAACGCGCCCTGCCATGAAGTTGTAGAGACAGAAGTTGATTTAAGAAAGCTGCCTATCATGACCTATCTCAAGCATGACGGCGGACCGTATATTCCTTCTGCAATTGTTGTTGTGAAAGACCCTAAACTTGGGCGAAATGTCTGCTTTCACAGGTTAATGCTTATTGGTAAAGACCGCCTTGTTGCAAGGATTGTTGAGCACAGGGGAACTTACAATGCCCTGAAAAAAGCAGGCAACGAGCTTGAAGTCGCGATAGCTATCGGCAACCCGGCAGCAGTGCTTATTGCAGCAGCAACATCTCTTGCGTCGGGAGTTGATGAGTTTTCTCTTGCAAATGCACTTCAGAAGACAGATCTTGTAAAATGCAAAACAGTTGATTTGGAAGTTCCGGCAGATGCTGAAATCGTATTGGAAGGAAAAATCACAAATGAATTGGCCGATGAAGGGCCATTCATGGACCTTACAGAAACTATTGATGGTGTTCGAAAACAGCATGTAATAAAAATAAACTGCATCACGCGAAGAAAAGACGCAATATACCAGACACTTATGCCCGGGCTTTCAGAGCACAAAATCCTAATGGGTATGCCGCGCGAGCCCTCAATTTTTAATGAAGTAAACAAGGTATGCAAATGCAAAAACATCCTGCTAACAACCGGGGGAACAGGCTGGCTTCATGCAGTCGTCCGGATTGAAAAGAAAAACGCAGATGACGGGAAAAAAGCAATTGAAGCTGCATTCAAAGGGCACGGCTCCCTGAAGCACTGCATTGTCGTTGACAAAGATATTGACATTTACAGCCCGGATTCAATTGAATGGGCAATAGCGACAAGGTTTCAGGCAGACAAGGATGCTGTGATTATGCCAAAGATACCGGGCTCCTCCCTGGATCCCTCTGCAGAACAAAGGCCGGGTGAGAAGACAAAGACATGCAAGGTCGGCCTTGACGCAACCATACCCTTCGGGAAGAAAGCCGAAGACTTCAAAAAGGCAGGGTATGAAAAAGTTGACCTGAAAAAATATCTGGATGATGCGTCATGAACCTGACAACAGAAGAACAAGAATTTCTTGGCGGAAAGCACGGGAACGCAGCGCAAAAATCAATGGAGATACTTGTTGCGCTCGGTGAGATTTACGGGGCAGAAAAACTTGTTCCTGTAAAATCTGTTCAGGTTGCCGGAGTGTCGTATCATAATCTCGGCGACGCTGGGCTGGAATATTTAGAAGAACTTGCGCGTGACGGAAAAGTTCGGGTGAATACAACTATCAATCCTGCGGGAATGGATTTGCGCGACTGGAAAAAGCTTGGCATAAGTTCGGACTTTGCAGAAAAGCAGCTTAAAGTGATTGATGCTTTCAAAAAGCTCGGCATTGATGCAACAGCGACATGCACTCCTTATCTTGTTGGCAACAGGCCAAAGTTCGGTGAGCACATTGCATGGTCTGAGTCGTCAGCTGTCTGCTTTGCGAACTCTGTTCTTGGCGCAAAGACAAACCGCGAGGGAGGTCCTTCTGCTCTTGCTGCGGCAATTGTCGGGAAGACTCCGATGTACGGCATGCACTTTGACGAGAACAGGCAGGCGCATATCAAAGTTGAAGTGAGCGCAAAGATAACCGGGCTTGATGATTTCAGCGCGCTCGGTTATGCTATTGGAAAGAAAATAGGGAACAAGATACCGTACATCACCGGAATAAAAGCAAGCACAGACCAGCTAAAGATTTTCTCTGCATCAATTGCAACTTATGGCGGGACTGCGCTGTTTCATGTTGACGGCGTAACGCCGAATAAGTCAACAGTGCCTGATGAAAAAGTTGAGATAACGGAACAGGATATTCGGGGTGCGAAAGACGCGCTTAATGATGAGTGCGATGTTGACTTTGTGGCGCTCGGCTGCCCGCATGCATCGATTGAGGAATTGCGCGAAATTTCTGAGATGCTTGAGGGCAGAAAAGTGGTGATGGCAACATGGATTTCAACTGCAAGAAAAATTAAAGATGAAGCAGAAAAACTTGGCATACTGAAAACAATTGAGGATGCGGGCGCATTTGTTGCAGCAGATACCTGCATGGCGGTCGCGCCTCTAAAAGGCAGGTTCAAATGCATGGCAACAAACTCTGCCAAGGCGTGCTTTTACGGGCACGGCTCAAATGATTTTAAGACACGGCTTGGAAGTACGAAGGATTGTATTGAGTGCGCGGTGAACGGAAAATGGAACTGAAAGCAAGAACAATATCAAAAGGGACTGCAAAAGGAGAAATTCTTGTCAGCCGCGACGCTATATCATTTTACGGCGGCGTTGACCCTGACACAGGAATTGTCGTCGAAAAAGGTCACGCGCTGGAAGGAAAATCAATTACAGGCAAAATACTGGTATTTCCGCAGGGAAAGGGCTCAACAGTTGGCTCATACACGCTTTACCGCCTGAAAAAGAACAATGTTGCGCCTCTTGCCATCATAAACAGGGAATGCGAGGCAATTGTGGCTGTAGGGGCCATAATTTCAGGAATTCCGGCAATTGACAAGCTTGAAAAAGATGCCTACGAAACTCTAAAAGACGGGCAGAAAGCTTTAGTTGACGGAAATAAAGGTGTTTTGATATTAGAATAATAGTTGCTATAACAGGCGCGAGCGGTGTAGAACTAGGCATTCGGGCAATAGAGGAACTGAAGAAAAAAGGCATCGAAACCCACGTCATTGTGTCAGAGTCTGCAAAAACTGTGATGAAGTACGAGAGCGACAATTTCGAAG
>JAIVYS010000031.1:0-10062 GCA_048635325.1 Candidatus Bathyarchaeota archaeon | reverse complement strand
GGCAAAAAATCAAAGAAAAATACAGATGAATAACTTGACCGCAGCAAGCTGCGGGGCGTATAAAAAATAATTATAACACAATCCCTTTCTCAGCAACCTCGACAACACCTGCTTTATCTGTCACTTCCCCGACAACTTTTGCCTCAACGCCTTCTTCTTTGAGTGTTGCCAGAATCTCGTCGGCATTGCGCGCTATAATCGCAAAGCCCATGCCCATGTTGAATGTCCTGAACATCTCTGCATCATCAATGTTTGCAAGGCCCTGTATTTCACTGAATATTTTGGGTATTGGAAGAATGCTGCCAAAATAAAAACCCACGTTCTTGTTCAGGCGCTTCAGGTTCAAAAATCCGCTTCCTGTAATGTTTGAAAGTCCTGTGACGTCTGAAAAGTGCTTTTCAAGCACCTTGAGAACAGGCTTTACATAAATCATTGTCGGTGCGAGAAGCTCTTCAGACACTTTTTTGCCCCAGGGCAAAACATCATCTATCTTGTGGTTTTCAAGCATTACTTTGCGCGCAAGAGTGTAGCCATTGCTGTGGATTCCTGTGCTTGCAAGCCCGATTATCTTGTCCCCGGGCGCAATCTTGTCTCCCAGAACTACCTTGTCTTTTACAACAACTCCAAGGCATGTTCCGGCAATATCGAACCCTTTACCGTCAATGCCTGTAATCACACCTTTGAGTGTGGCGGTCTCCCCGCCTATAATCGCAATTCCTGCTTGTTTTGCACCTTCAGCAAGCCCGAGAGCGATTTCACCTGCGATTTTCTCGTCTGTTGCCTCAACAGCAAGGTAATCAACCATTGCAATAGGCTCTGCACCCACGCAGATGACATCATTCACATTCATTGCAATCATGTCAATCGCGATTGTGTCAAACTTGTTTGCTTCCTGTGCAACCAAGACCTTAGTGCCTGCGCTGTCAGTTGAAAGGACAAGATACTGGTTCGCGCCGATGTCAACGAAATTGGCGTAGTGGCCGATTTCGGACTTCACTTCACCAAGCTTTCCCTCGCGAAATTTAGCAGTTGCCTTTAGAATATCAACTATTTTGCTGACTGCCTTGTTTTCTTCATTAATGTCAACGCCGGATGAGGCGTAGGTTGTTTTTTCTGGTTTGTTTGAATCCATAATCAAATATTGGGGCAAAATATTATAAGGAGTAACTGTGGAAAATATATAAATACTTCTAAGTAATAACGCATAAGGTCTTATTATGCGGTCTGATGGCATAAACGTAGAAGAATTGCGTTCTATCGTTGAAGGAGAGTATGGGTCTCAGGTGGCAGAGCGCACTCTACAGCATGGCGGGTATACCTACCAGAAAAATATGTTGTTCGATATAGATATGGGTTTCGGACATGTGGCTGTTGACACTCCTTTAGAATACCTGAAGGGCGTTCCCGAAATAATAGTACCTGCTGCACGGGTAAGCACTGCTTTAAGACAAGCAGGCTATTTTATTGAAAAGGCCAGGGAAATTGCAGGCAAAAAAGTGTCTTTGCAGATTGGCGATAATCTTTATGAGTTGCCAAGACAGTTTTCTGAACGCAATTACTATTTTAGTAAGGATCTGGATCATTCAGGATTGCTGCCTAATGAAGGCGTGCTTTACAGGTTTTTCGTGATTGAAAATGATATTGAGAACATTCTTGAGAAAATTTTAGATATAAGGGCTGTGGCAGAAAAGTTACGGCACTACACGAAGACGTTTCAGGCGGATATCGGTTCCATTAGGCCGTTGCAAAGTAGTTCTCAAAAGGCAAGAACTTGATTGCACGATTACAAAACATGCTTCCTTTTCTCATCCTGCGCAAACCACTTGCCTTTTGAGCCGACTTCAATTACATGAGCCATCTTTTCAGCGCGTTTCACAGCCTCTTTGGCACTGTCTGCGAGCGCGATGGCAACGCCCATCCTGCGCCCCACATGTGCTTCCGGCTTTCCGAATAAGCGGATAGTAGAGTTTGGGTACATATTCAGTGCAGGATATATGTTGCGATACTGCACATTCCCTGCATCTATTGGAGAAAGTATGACATGTGTTGCCCCCGGTGACATAAGAGGTATCTGCTTTACATTGTTTGCCTCAACTGTCGGTATCGGAAGCCCCAGAACAGCCCTTGCGTGAAGCCCCATTTCTGAATACCCTGAGGCATGAGTGCTCATAGTGACCATTCCTGTGTCATGCGGGCGCGGGCTTATCTCATTGGCATAGACTCTATCGTCCTGCCCGATAAAGAGTTCACATCCGAAAAGCCCAAGGCCACCAAGGAAATTGGTAATCTTTTCTGTTGTAGCATAAATGTCATGCTCAACCTTTTCAGATACTTCTGCCGGCTGCCAGCTTGCATGATAGTCCCCGTCAATCTGGTAGTGCCCGACAGGCTTTGGAAAGCTTGTAACAATTTTGCCATCAACATCAACATGGCGCACTGCAAGCTCTGTTACCTCGAGCTTGAAATCAATATGCTCCTCAACAATTATCTTGTCAGCAGAGCCTCGCGCATGGGCGTGCGCGTTCTCGTATGCTGTTTCAACATCCTTTGGCCCTTCTACAAAATACGAGCCCTGCCCTGAAGATGACTGTATGGGCTTTGTCCAGCACGGATAGCCGATTTTCTCGCAGGCATCTTTTAGCTCATCAAGTGTTGACGCATAAAGGTATTTTGATGTGCGGACTTTTGCCTCTTTCGCAAACATCTCCCTTGTCCTCTCGCGGTGCATGGCAATGTGCGTTGCATTAGCGTTCGGGATTATGTTTACGCCCTGCTTTTCAAGCTCGAACAGGACATCAAGGTTTATTGCTTCAATTTCAGGAATGACTGCATCAGGCTTCTCGCGAAGTATGACTGCTTTGAGCGCCTCGCCGTCCTTCATGTTGATTGTGTATGAGCGGTGCGCGACCTGATGCCCGGGGGCGTTCTCATAGCGGTCAACAGCAATAGTCTCTATGCCGAGGCGCTGCGCCTGGAGAATAATCTCTTTTCCAATCTCCCCTGCACCGAGAAGCATTATTTTTTCTGCGCCCTCAAGAAGCGGGGTTGAAAGAACATTCCGTAGTTTTGCAGCCATAGAATCACCTACGGTCTTATGCGTCTCTTAAAATTAAATAGGTTTAGAGCTGCTTCTGTGCATCATATGGCGCCGCCATGTTTATTGCACCCTGCAAATATAAGCTTGAGGAGATGAGTTTTTGGAAATGCAGTTGCATGCCGATACGTAAAACATATATATGCAACCTTCGCCGAATATATTCAGGTAATTGTATGGCTTTAAGACCGGCACAGACACAGGCAGTTTCCATGATTTTAATGACAGGTATAGTTCTTGCAATGGTTGTTGTGACATATAACTGGGGAGCTCCAATGGTTGAGAAAAGCCAGACAAACTCGAAAATACTTCAGGCACAGGATGTTATGTCTATGATAAAGCAGAGGATGAGTGATGTTGCATTGTCCGGAGAGCAGAAATCATTTCGGATAAGCCTTGGCGGAATACTGGAAGTAGTGCCAGGCAAAAACTCGATAATTTACTCTATATCTACTAAAGGGCTTGGAGTCGGCTCAATGTCTTATATTTCTCTTGATTCCTCATTTGATGCAATTCAATATGAAACTCATGTAGTAAACGCAAGTGATGGAGGGATTATAACTCTTGCTGGAATCGACTATGATGTCCATGTATGTGCTGTAGACGACGTAGTTGTTATAAACAGCACATCTCATAGTTCGGGAGACGCCATATGGGATAATTCAAACTATATGCTTGAGCATGTGGATTGCACAGGGCTTTTTGACGGGTTTACAGTCATTACAGGACCTGAAGAAGAAGTCGTTGGCTTGCTTGGCATGGATGCAGCAGGTGTCGTAATGGCAAAGACTGCTGTTGCAGGGACAGAATACATAAATCGCCTGCGCCTTGTATACCGCGAGCTTGAGGACGTTGTAACTCTTGAAGGATATAAGATTATAATCCATTCAGAAGGAAACAGCATAGCCTCATCAGGAGATCGCACTATAACCATAAGGCGGGAAAATATAGAAAGAATTCCTTCAGGCTCGCATCTTGGTGAGGATCTTGTGCTGACACACGTATATGTATCAATTTCATAATTCGGACATGGATATCATGTTTGCTAAACGTAAGAAATCACGCAAGGGAGTATACGGAGTTATCGAAGAAGTAATGCTGTTCGGTATAGGGATTATTATAATGGCAGGCATAATTACCATTTTTAATTCCCTTGAGGACGAAATGCTTTCAACGCTTGGCAATGATCGGCTTGTTGCATTAAACAAGTACGTTGCTTCAACTGCAATGATGCTTCATGAAATCAACTGCACTTCATGCTATGTGGATTTTGAGCTGCCTCCATCTATAGGCGGAAAAAAATATACTGTTGGTGGAAGCGTCCAGAAAAAAATATTGGTTCATTCGCTTGATGAAGAAATAAGTGAAGAAGGCATCCCCGTCCCTGCAGAAGGATTGGTTCAAAGCTCATACAACCACTTGCGGATTCAGTACGAAAGTACACCCGGCAAAATAAATCTTTACGGTGTTACAAATTACTAATAAAAAATTGACTAAGGCTTATAAGAATAAGACGCCTGCAGAACTTCGAAGTTTCATTAACTTGGCGGTTTCTACGAGAAAGCGCTCGGAGAGCATGGGCCAAAAAATAGTTGAGACAAGCAGAACCAGACGTAAAATTCCTAAGCCAGAGACAAACGAGTCTCAGGGCAAGACTGCTGCCACAAAAAAGGCAGGCACTGTGGCTATAAAGAATAATTCTATTCACGCAATCGTGAATTTATTTAAAAGATGCAGGGTATCCCGAAAAGGGCCTGGGCAAGTGTCAGGAGAAATACCAACAAACACAGAAATTGTATATGTTCCGCAATATGGCTCCCAGCCCCCACAGTCAGCAGACCCAAAAAAACAGGATAATGAAGTATTGCGTGCTCCTGCCAAAAGAATAGATTTGGCAGCCAAAGTCTCGCGCGGCACTTTGTTAAAGAATAGCTCTATTCCAAAAGAAGAGATTCAAAACATAAATACTTCATACCCTCTGACACCCCCTAACCCAAAGAAAGGCGAGAAAGTATATGCATGGTGCAATATAAAATACAATCCCGAAGAGACTTGCCTGGTGTACAAGGTCATAGAGCCGCCATTGACAGAATTTGATAAAAAAGAAATTAAGAGAATCAAAGAGATTATTGAAGAGAAAATAGACATTCGTTTTGACGCAATAGAAAGCGGATCCTCTGTGGTGTATTTAAGAAAAGCAATTGACGGCATCATAAAGCAGTTTGGCATAGCACTCACAACTGAGCAAAAAATGAATTATGAGTACTACATTCTTCGCGATTTTATAGGCCTTGGAAAATTCCAGCCGCTCCTAAATGACCCGAATATTGAAGACATAAGCTGCGACGGTGTAAGCATTCCTGTGTTTGTGTATCATCGAGACCAAAAGATTGCATCAATAAAGACGAATGTTACATTTGACTCACGGGATGAATTGAGTGACTTTGTCATGAAACTTGCGCAAAGATGCGGCAGGGCTGTTTCTGTAGCAGAGCCTATACTTGAGGGAGCTCTGCCCGACGGCTCAAGAGTGCAGGCAATTCTTGAGACAGACATTGCGCGCAGGGGCTCTAACATCACCGTAAGAAAATTTTCAAAAGAACCGATAACCCCTGTACACCTTCTTGGGTATAACTCTGTAAATGCCATGGTTCTGGCATATCTTTGGTATCTTGTGGAGCACAGGTGCTCTATTTTAGTTTGCGGCTCAACTGCATCCGGAAAGACGTCTTTGTTGAATGCGCTGTCACTATTTATACACCCCTCAATGAAAATTGTATCTATTGAGGACACTCCTGAGCTGCGCCTTCCGCACTCGCACTGGGTGCCTGAAATCTCGCGTGAAGGTTTCGGCGTAGGAAACAATAAAATTGGCGAGGTATCGCTTTTTGAGCTTCTGAAAGGTGCGCTTAGGCAAAGGCCGGACTATATAATTGTCGGCGAGGTTCGCGGTCAGGAAGCGTATATTCTTTTTCAGGCAATGGCAACAGGGCATGCCGGGCTTTCGACAATCCATGCAGATTCTATGGAAAAAGTCATTGACCGGCTGACCACACCACCCATAAGCCTTCCGGCATCACTTATAGAAACCCTGAATCTTATTGTATTCATAAAAAGAGTGCGCCATGGACAAGCGTATGTGCGCAGAATTTTTGAAGTGCACGAAGTTATTGGGTGTGACCTGAATACAAGGCAGCCAAAAACCCGCATGGTTTTCAAATGGGATCCGCTTGATGACAAGTTTAAAATAACCTCAGATTCAGAAGTCCTTGGCAGGATATGTGAAAACGAGGGCATTTCAGAAGAAGAGATGAAAAAGGACTTGTTTTCCAGAAAAAGACTGCTTGAATGGCTGAATGAAAACGGAATTGCGGATTATAAGGATGTTGGAAACATATTGGCAGAATATTATTCTGATGAGGAAAAAGTCAATGACATAGTAACCCGAATACACAAACAGCAGGTGTTTTTTTTTGCAGATAAATGAGTCGTACACGAGGTTTGCATATAAGTATTTTGGGAGAATGTCAGAAGAATACTTCATGAAAACGTTCGGGGATATGAAAACAGATATTCGAAAAGCAGGCATAAATGTTACTCTATCTGAATATCTTTCTATTTCATTTGCAACTTCAGCCATTGTATTTGCACTTGCAACACCGATTTTCTCTGCAATCTCAACGTTCTTTATATTAAGCATGAGCGCAATAACAACCGGGCAGGCATATATTCTCGGGCTTCTTATGGGGCTTCTTGGAGGTGTTTTTTCCTTTACCCTGGTTTTTCTTTTTTGCCACAGCTACCCTTCACTCATAATAGGGGAGCGCAAGAAAAAAATCAATGATTCACTTCCTTTTGCTACTTTGTACCTTACAACTGTTGCGGGCAGTGGCACGCCCCCCATTGCGATGTTCAAAGCACTCTCAAAGTTTAGTGAGTATGGTGAAATTGCAAAAGAGTCAAAGCGAATCTCTGAGGAGTCAGAAATTATGGGCGTGAACTTTATTGATGCTGTTGAAAACGCAGCGCGCAGAACGCCCTCTGAAGATTTTCGGGATCTCTTGTGGGGGATACACTCTATTTTGACTGTTGGCGGGGATTTGCGCCAATATCTGCACGGAAAGTCAATAGGCTTTATGCAGGACTACAGGCGCAGGCTTAATCAATTTACACAGCAGCTTTCAATGTTTGTTGAGATGTATATCACTGTTGTACTTGTTGGCTCTGTATTCTTTCTTGTGCTTTCAACAATCATGGGCGGGGTCGGGGGCGGCAGCGCAATCATTGTTGCGGTCCAGCTAATGCTTACATTCGTATTCCTGCCAATGGCATCCATTGGATTTCTTATACTCGTAAAAGGCATATCGCCTACAACATCTTAGGTAATACTATGGCTATAAAATACAGTACAGAAGATCGTGTAAAGTACATCTCACTCGGAGGCGGAGCCTTTCTTCTCGCAATAGGGCTGTTTATCAGCATTGCCGGCTCGCGTGTAATTGGCATAATGTTTCTGATACTTTCAGTCATTATCGGTGTCGTGCCTTTTTCAGTGTACCGCTATTTCAGTTACAATAAATATGCGAAGATGGAAGAGCAGTTCCCGAGATTTATGAAAGATTTTGCAGAGTCAATAAAAGGCGGCATGGGATTTCCGCAGGCTCTTGATATTGCGGCAAAGACAGATTACGGGGCATTAAGCCCCGAAGTTCTCAAGGCATCAAACCAGGTTTCATGGGGAATGCCGTTTCCAAAAGCCATGAAGAAGTTCGCGGAAAGGATACAGGGAAGCAAGATTATGCGGCAGTCATTCGCGCTTGTGAATGAGGCATTTGTTGCAGGCGGCAATGTGGCCGACATTATGGAATCCATTGCCGAAAACATAGGTGCGATACGCAATGTCGAAAACGAGCGAAAGTCTGCAATGTCCCAGCAGGTCTTCATCATGTACTTCATATACGCCATATTTCTGGGCATCATTGTTGCCCTGTACAAGCTTCTGGTGCCAATGCTTTCGGTCAGCAGCGCAGGAGCAAGCGATATGTTTGGAGGTGGCTTTGATAGCTGCACAGTTGTTCCGTTAATGTGTGATCTGGGAGAAATCATTGGTTTCTCCGGAGAGCATGTCTACTTCAAGACGCTCTTCTTTTTTATGTCACTGGTGCAGGGAATTTCGTCCGGTGTGCTTGCAGGAGCTATAGGCGAAGGAAAGGTTGTCGCAGGCACAAAGCACGCAGCTATAATGGTTGTATCTGCAATGGTTGTATTTATCATGTTCGTCTAAGCCACACATGGCAATACACAGCACAATTCCCTGCGCGAACAAACATAGGAGTGCTTGGGCTATCGCACCTAAAGCAAGGCTCTAAAAAAGGATAAGAGAAGAATATGATGTTGTATCTGAAAGAACACAGGCGCGCACAGATTAGCATAGAATTTGTAGCCGGATTTCTCTTTTTTATTCTTGCAGTACTTTTTGTTGTATTTAGTATAATAGACAAGCTGCCGCAGTATTATGACGAGAGCCACAACACAATTATGCATGAGGAAGTCTGGTTTGCAAGCCAGAGAGCGATGGCATATGCTTCACTCGGTGGCGCACTAAATGTTTCAGCTATTGGTGAGTTTTCAAAATGCAATGTTTATACGATGTATCGACCCGGTTCTGATGAATTCCTAAATGGTGTTGGCAATTATACATTATTGAAATCTGCTCTTGGAATTGATGAAAGTACAGGGTTTTACATGAACATAAAATCTTTTTCAATATTAAGACCCCATGGAAGCAGCGGAACAAATTATACCGGCAAATTCAATATTGACGGAACCGTTGGAATGTTTGAAATATTCAATTACACTTCTGAAAGATATGACGGTCTTCATATTGGAACCTCGTATTCTAAGGAAAATGAGCTTGTTACAATAGCGTCACAAGATTACACTGTTGAAAAAATAGACCCTCTCGGAAACTTTGCCATAATTTCAAAAACACTTGTTGACTGCGGCAGGCACACGCTTCACGGCAAGACCACTGCGGTAGTAAAAAGATACGCAACATACAATGGGTCTTTCGCAAGAATGGAGGTGATGTTGTGGGCATAAGCAGAATGTCAAAAAGAAAAGGCTTTATGCACAGTATGGAAGGATTGTTTGCTGCAGCGATTATTTTTTTCTACGCAATACAGCTTTTCCAGAGCATGTCTGTCCAGAGAGTTGACTGGGTAGAGGCATCCTCTAAGCAGGAAATGCAGGACTTTCTTATTGCTGCAAAAAATTCAGATATGAAAGACATGGTATTTTACGGGGATTTTTCGAACTTTATTGCTGTAACACGGCATTTTCTTGGCGAAAGCAGGGGGTATTCCCTAAAAATCACTAATCTTCCAAAGCATTTTTTCGAAGTAGGTGTATTGACAGAAAATATAGTTGATGTAGAGGCAACGCTAAATACAAGCCAGTGCAGGGTTCCGACAGAACACTCCTGCTATGAATCTGTATTTCATGGCATTGATTATATTCTGGCAGACTATGAGCCGGGAGTGCCCAATGGAATAGAAGAATACGATGCCCTTTATCTTGATTTTGACTCAAGTGGAACATTCAATTCATCAGAAGGCCCGTTTCTAAAGGCAAATGTGATTTATATTGGCGGAGCATACTGGAGTATAGGAAATATACATAATAATAGTGGGAATGTGAGTTTCTGGGGTGCTAAGCAGCTTGCCAAGATAAAGCAACACATGAGCAATTTCAATATAAACGGGCGGCAAACTGATGTTTCTGTCAGGGGAACGATCTTTTCAGATAATTTGCTTAAGTTTGATGCGGTAATAATTCCGGCAGAGATAAATGACATAACAGCATACGAAAGCACGATACATGATTATGTGGAACAAGGCGGCGGCGTTGTCAGGCTTAAGAACATAACAGCTCCGGTAGATATAAGCAATGCTGAGGAAAACATTCTT
>JAIVYS010000030.1:0-10194 GCA_048635325.1 Candidatus Bathyarchaeota archaeon | reverse complement strand
CCGCAAGTTCACGAGGGCGACCTCATAGCAATACTGGATGCAGGAGCATACGGTATCTCAATGGCATCAACTTACAACTCGCGCCCCATGCCTGCAGAAGTTATGATTGAGGGTAAAAAGTCAAAAATTATAAGGCACCGCCAGACACTTGATGGCCTTTTGCGGGAGCAGGAAGCAATATGAAATTCACAAAAATGCACGGAATCGGAAATGACTATGTTTTTGTCAACTGCTTTGAAGAAACAGTCAAAGAACCGGAAGCGTTGTCAAAAAAAATAAGCGACAGGCACTTTGGTATCGGCTCAGACGGGCTTGTCCTTATAATGCCTTCTGAAAAGGCAGGCTTTCGGATGAGAATATTCAACCCGGACGGAAGCGAGGCAGAGATGTGCGGCAATGCAATCCGATGCGTCGCAAAATACGTGCGCGACAGGAATATGACAGATGCAGATGAGTTTGAAATAGAAACTCTTGCAGGAATCATAAAGCCGAAAGTGATTTCTTCAGGGCATGTTTCGATGGTTCGGGTTGATATGGGCGAGCCGGTTCTTGAGCGGGAAAAAATACCTATGGATGGAGAGCCATCAGGCAGTGTTGTTGGGGAAGAACTTAAAGCAGAAGGAAAAACAGTGAGCATTACATGCGTTTCAATGGGCAACCCCCATTGTGTGATTTTTGTTGAAGATGTTGATTTTCCAGAATTCGGGCATCTTGGAAAAAGTGTTGAAAACCATGATTTGTTTCCCAATAGGACAAATGTTGAGTTTGTCAATGTTCTAAACGAGCGAGAGGTTGAGATGCGCGTGTGGGAACGCGGTGCAGGCGAGACTCTTGCATGCGGGACCGGAGCATGCGCGTCAGCTGTTGCATGCATTCTGAACAAAAAAACAGGGCGGGAAGTAATAGTGCACCTGAAAGGCGGAGACCTTAAAATATTGTGGGATGAAAAAACTAATCATATTTATATGACCGGCCCTGCAGAGGAAGTTTTTGAGGGAGTGTGGAAAAATTGATAACTGAAAACACAGTATTGAGTTCACTTGAGTCTTATGCTTTTGATGAAGTTGACAGGATGCGCGATGAACTGAAGGCAAAGGGCGTTGATGTGATTGACTTCGGTGTCGGTGACCCTGATACCCCGACGCCTGAGATAATACGTAATGCTGTAAAAAAAGCCATAGATTCCAGAAAATCTGCTGGCTATCCAAGAAACGCAGGAACTCCCGAATTCCTGCAGGAAATTGTTGCATGGAATAAAAAGCGCTTTGGCGTAACACTTGATCCTGCAACGCAGATTGCCTAAAGCATTGGCTCAAAAGAGGCGGTGTTTAATTTCCATCTTGCATTTGTGAACCCAGGAGATGTTGTCCTTGTTCCAAACCCGGGTTATCCCCCATACGAGCGCGGGACACTGTTTGCGCGCGGAATCCCTGTATTCATGAACCTGCTTGAAGAAAACAATTATCTTCCTGATTTTGAAAAGATTGATTCCGAAACCGCAAGAAAAGCAAAAATAATGTGGATTAATTACCCGAACAACCCGACAGCATCAATGGCGACAGAAGGGTTCTTCAAAAAGGCAATTAAATTTTGCCGCGAAAATGAAATCATCCTGGTTTCAGATGAGGCATATTCTGAAATGTACTTTGATGAAAAGCCGCACAGCATTTTAGAATACGGAATAGAAGGCATAGTCGCAATAAACTCATTCTCTAAAAGGAGCGCAATGACCGGCTACCGGATCGGCTGGCTTGCAGGCGATGAAAAAATAATCAAGGCGTACAAGAAGCTCAAGGGAAACATAGATTCAGGAACTGTAACATTCATCCAGGACGCAGCAACTGAGGCACTAAAAGATGAAGCCCATGTCGAAACTATGAGAAAAGAATACCAGCAGAAAAGAGACATACTTCTTGAGGCATTTGATTCAATAGGCCTTCCAAAAAGCGTGCCTGCCGGGACATTCTACATATGGCAGAAAGTGCCTGAAGGATACACATCTGTTGAGTTTTCTAAAAAGATGCTGGATGAAAAAATTGCGCTTGTTGCAACACCCGGCAGTTTTCTGAGCGAAGAAGTTGACGGGGTAAATCCCGGAGAGGGCTTTGTCAGGTTTGCGCTTGTTCCGAGCATTGAGAGGACAAAGGAAGCTGCAATGCGGATAAGGAATTTGGAGCTTTAGCTGCTGAAAAAAGAAATTTATCCGGAGCGAAGATTATTTACTGGGATCACTAACTCTGCCTAAGAACAATATATTGCCTGTACTCTTTTGTTGAATTATAAATATGAATGGATGATCTGCTCTAAATATCGGAATTTTTGGTTTATTAAAGCTTGAGCTTCTTTCCATCAAAACCGCGGTTGCAGCTGCAGCCTCAGTACCTTCTTCATTCACTTCTACAAATGCCTGATGAATGACCTCGGCAATATACAGGCTTTTAGTGCCATCCATTCCTGAGAAATCTGCAGCGCCCGTAAAAGCAATTGGCATCCCCATATTTTTCAGAGTTTCAACCATGAAGTATTTTGTCTCAAATTTGAATTTTGGAATGTAGACATCAACTCTCTGCTCTTTGAACATAGATTTAAATTCAGAGATCTTTTCTGAGTTGAGTGCTTCTTCAAAGGCACCTAAATTATTTTCCTTTGGAAGGAGAATAAGCATTGATAACTCATCGCCGTCATAAGACATTTCAAGAATTTGGGCTTCATTAGTTTCTGCATAATTAAATTTCGCATCATCCCCGGTTAAGCTCATCATAGGGACTTTTGAAGTTTGACCCGAACTTGTCGTAAACTCTTCGTCTACCGTATTTTTTTCATCAAATTGCATAGCCCACGTGCCTTTAAAATAAATTGCATTTGTTAAAACCAAGCGGGTTAAGGCATTAAGAACTCCCTGCGGAATTAAATCTTTTATTTTGTCATTAGTCTGGTCTTCAACCCATTTGTTAATTGTCTGACGTGAGTTTTCAGTATCTCCAACGAAGTCAAGATTAGTTACTTTTCCACCATAATATTGTTCCACATTATTGGTGTATTCATTCAAAAACCCATAGTCTTTTTGTGCCCACAGCGCATTTGCTGTAGAGAGTTTGTATTTTTTATCCCCCTTGTTTATCTCATTATAAATCCTTGCAAAGGCAGGCATTCTTATTGTCGAATCTTCGGGAATATGAAGCACAGTCTGCATTTCTTTTGCAGTCTCGCCTTTAGCGCCTTCATAAGTCATTGCTAATGCTGTCGAAATGCTATATGGTGAGAAAAAGACATTGCCCTCTTCACTTCTGAATTCTGAATAAAGGTCAAATGCAAATTGATTATTGGCGTTTACAACACTGTTTACGTCCTCTGAAGTTGCGTGGCTGTCAACTACAATCGGTGCCTCAGTATCAACGCAACCTGATGCAATCATGACCAAAAATATTGCAGCAATCAGAGTCGCATTCGTTGAAATCTTATGATGCATGTAAAAATATATGTCAGGCGTCCTATATAAATTGGTGTTTTTAAGTGCTTCCTACACACTTGTAGGATTGTTAACAAAGCCTCAACCAAAGCTTGAAAGCATTTTCTGTGAAAATGATTTTTTCAGAAGAGCGCTTTCCTGAAAAATATCTTTTTGCGCTTTCATCTCTTTCTGGGTTGCAAGAACTGCATGCTTTGCACTTTCATAAACCACTGGCTTTGCATTCATTGCCTTGCGCACAGTTTCCCGCACAACCCAGACACCGAGGGGCGCAAAGTAATCAGGCAGTATCTCGCGCACAATTAAAACAGAGGCTTGCTTCTTTATTTTCTTAAGGTATTCAAGCACACCAATGCGCGCTGCGTAATACCCACCAGCAGTTATGCTGGCGTATTTTTTCCTGCCAAAATAGTCTTCAAAATCCTTTGTCACGCATACTTTTGTGCCTTTGTCAGACCACACAGCACCTTCGTGCCCGAACTCTATGAGTTCATAAGACCATACATTCGGCAAAAGGATTATCCAGAAATAGTTGCCATTGTAGTTTGCCTTTAGTATCTGCACAGAATCAATTACACTGTAAGCCTTTATCTCGTCAATAATGTTTTTGCCAAGAGTGTCATCAACAGCTGTTATTGACCAGCGCGTTGGGACAAGTTTTCTGTCTGTTTTTCTTCCAAGAAGCCCGACAGAAAAAAGTTTCATTATTGAATTCTCTGAAAGAGACTTATCAAAAAGCTCTATAACAGATGTTTTTGCCTGCGCATGAATATCTGAAACAATGCTGTCAACTTTTCTTGCGACGCGCACATTTTCTGTCAAAGCCATGTTTGCTATACTGCCGCTTGGACCAATCGGCGCGCTTGTTGTAAAAAAGCCGAGTCCCATAGAAACCGGCTTTTCGTAGTGCGCTTCAAACTCAACGCTTTTTTTAGCCATTGCTATTTCCTGTATTGATTCAAGAAATTTTGGCTTCTTTTTTATGTTTGTGCGCAGCCTTGAGTTTACAAGGGATGTTCTGTATGCAAGTATGTCCTGTATGCCCATCTGTTTGCTTGCCCAGAGAGAGGGATTGTCAAAGAGTGCTGTGTCTCCGTGTTCTGTCGGAGCGAGCGCGCCTGCAAATACGTTTGGGTAGCCAATGCGTCCGACAAAAACCGATGGAGGGCTTGAGCCGAAAAAAGATGTGCTTACTTTTTTTGCAAGGGGCGCGACTGCGCTTATGCGGTCAAGATAGATGCACCTTTTGGCACCACAAAATCCACGGCCTTTGCAGGTTGAGCATGAGATTGCCATAAAATATGTGCGAAGTGCTAAGAATAAAAACCTACGGTTTTCCTTACTTAATTTTAGATATTTCATCTTCACGAAGAATCATAGAATCCCGAAACATCTTGTTTTATGTCGGTTATAGATTCCAGACGGATGTCTTTAGGCATTGCCTCCCTGTACTTTGGCCACATGAAGCGGTTGTCAAGAAAGAATATCAGCCCTTTATCGGTTTCAGACCTTATGCATCTTCCTGCTGCCTGAACTGCGCGATTCACTGCAGGGTATGTGTATGCAAAGTCCCATCCCCTGCCAAACTTTTTGTCATAATAACTTATCATTGACTTTGTAAGAAGGTCCGGCCTCTCAAGAGGAACTCCTGCAACAACTGCGGCAAGCATCATTTCTCCAGGGAAATCCACACCCTCGGCAAAGTTTGCGCCAACCACTGCAAGAAGCATTGAACCTTTTCCTGCACTTGAGGCAAAGTCCTTAAGAAGCTCTCTTTTTGCCTGAGTCGTTGCCCCTGATTCCTCAAGAATCATTTTTTTTGATGTCTTTTGCTCAAGCAAACTATGTATTTTATTTCGAAAAGCGTATGACGGAAAATATACGCCAATGTTTCCTGGTACGTTTTCTGCGATCTCTGCTATGCAGTCTGCGTACGCATTGTAATTTGCCTCGCTTCTTTCAGAGTATTTGCTTGTCAGGCCCGGTGCTACAAAGTCCCTGCGGTTCTTGCGCGGGAACGGGGACTTAAGAACGAGGGACTCAGCATTTTTTATCCCAAGCACACTTTTATGCATCTCTGTCGGAACCAATGTACCGGACATGAGAATTGTGGAATGCATTTCATTCAATGTCTCGGATGCAATCAGCGAGGGGTCGAGGCAATGGTATGCGAACGAATAATAGTTTCCGTAATTACTCTCTTTTTTTGAAATGATGCGCGCAAAGCCGTCATCACCCCCGGACCATGCTGACAGAAAGCCTGCAAGCGAGTGGGTAAAGGATTTTTTCTTTGTTTCAAGAATCTTGTTTGATGCATCCTCAAGAGACTTTACAAATGAAGAATAATCCCCAATGCTTTCAACAGGCTTTGTTATATCTGCCTTGTCTGCAAATGAATCGTTTATTCCCTGAAGCGTCTTTTGCGCGCATATTTTCTGGACAGAATCAAGCAGCACAGAGACTTTTTCAGAAAGATCTGAAAAGCCTGCCTTGAGCAATTCATTTCTTGCAATCTCAAGGCGCTGCGATGTAAGTTCAAAAGAGCACATTGACCGTATCCTTGGCGCTGCATTGTGCGCCTCGTCTACCACAAGTATGCATTCAGCAGGGTCTATATTCGTTTTTGCAAAAAACAGTGGCGCAATCTGCGGGTGAAACACGTGGTTGTAGTCTGCGATAATTACCTTGGACTTTTTTGCATGGCGCATCATTATCTCATGCGGGCACACCTCAGAGCACAGCTGCTTTGCTTCCTCAACATGAAGTATTTTCTGGTCAAGTTTTTCGAGTGCTCTTTCAGCATCCTTTGAAAGCATAATTTCTTTTGAGAACGTCTGGTTGCGAAAAATGCATGACTTTCCCTTTATGTGCTGTGAGCACCATGATGCGAAATCAGAACCGGAAATCATGTCAGCATAATCATAAGCGCAAAGCCCCTTGCGCCCGATAATATCTGCTACATTGAATTTGACACCATGTTTTTCAGATATCATTTTCAGTGTCTCGACAGCGATCCTGTGCTGGGAGTGCCTTGGTGTCACAAAAAGTATGCGCTTATTGTTTTTGAGCGCGAACGAGAGTGCGGGTGCAAGAACTGCGGCTGTTTTCCCGATGCCTGTCGGGGCGTGGGCAATAAGGTTTTTCCCTGAAGAAATGACCTCTCCGACCTTTTCAACAAGCTCTTCCTGCCCCTGCCGGATGGTGTCAAAAGGAAAGAGGCTCTTCATGCAGAGGGTTCTGTTCGCTTATTTAAATAATCTTGCTGCGCGCACTGCCGAAACACCAATATATAGTTTTCAGTTAAATAGAGTGTATGTGGCTTGACCTTTTCATGAGTCTTGGTTTTTTAGGGTTCTATACTCTCTGGGCATTATTTGTCGGCTCTGTTGCGTTCTTCGGGGTTCTGCGAAACTTCGGGAAAAAGGGGCTTATTGCAAACATTTTTTTCAGTTGGATTGCAGGTGCAGTACTCATCAGCACAAATCCCATAGGTGCTCTTGTGTTTGCGGTTTTTCTGCGCCTTTTGCTTGAGGGAGTAAAAATAATCGGCCTTAAGCAGGCCACCAAAAAAGTAAGGCGCATGGAAGATGTTGAGCCGGCTGTGCGCTTTGAGTTCTCGCGCCCCGGCCTGTTTGCCGGAACAATTATGATTGTTATTATTCTAAGCCTTCTGACAGCAGTATTTGCCCCGCCGCAGGAGGTTGGCTGGTACAAGATGCGCGATGTAAGCACCATAGTTGTTGAGGATGTTGAGCCTGCCCTGCTTTCCGAAATCAGCTGGGAAGACATAAGTGATATGAGGCTCGTATCACAGGAATACGCGCTTCAGGTGCCAAAGACAATGGTCACAGAGACCGGATGGAAGCTTTCAAGTGACTGGGACGGCATTTACTCCATAAACAACACGCTTTACTGGGTTATGGCTTATGAGCCAACGCGCCTTGCAAACAACGGTGCCCCTTCTCCGGCACATATAATCGTGAATGCCCAAAACCCTTCGGATCGGAGAAAAATAATTGGGGATATTGAGTTTTCCGAAGAGCGGGGAGCGTTCATACCTCTTGCATACCAGATTATAACAGGAAAGATACGCGATGTCAAGACAAAATACTGGCTGAAGTACCCTTTCTTTAACTACGGTGACACTGTATTCACTCATGATTCACAAGGAGAGCCGGTCTGGTTCGCTCCTGTAAAATTGAGGTATCCAACCAAGTTTATAGTGAAGTTCTACACAGAGCAGGTTGGTATCGTAACTCTTGACAATAATGGTGAGACTGTCTTTTATTCTGAAAGCGACATCAGGCAGGGAAATGCCCCTGCATGGCTGCTTGACGGGCAGGTTCTGATAGATGAGGATTATTCTTATGAGCGCGTCTGGAAATGGGCAAAATACGCTACATGGAAAGGGTTTTTGAATTACCAGTTCCAGCACGAGAATGTTTTCGAGCTTGCGCGCGAGATGTATTTCCAGTATGACAAGGACACAGGCAGGACATACGGGCTTTTCCAGCTTGAGCCGGAAGGAAAGACAAGGAAGGCAATAACACAGTACATGGAGATTGAGGCATCAGGAACAGAATACGGCACTCCTGTGATTTATGATACACGCGCGCTCGGGCTCATAGGACCTGAAAGGGCTATTGGTGATGTACGAGGGGAAATAAGCCTTTACAGTGACTGGTATGCACTGCAGCCATTGTTCAAGAAAATAAAGGACGGGTACTTCTATGTGGTGCCTGTATATTCCGGGGTGCGCGAGTCAATGGTGCTTAAGGCTGTTGCAGTGGTTGATGCAAAAAGCGAGCAGGTACGGCTGTTTGGCTGGGGTGAGCAGGAAGTCAAGGAAGATTCTGTAATTGAGCCTGTAAAAAATGAAACTGTGTTTGACGAAAACTGCCGCGTAATCTCAAGCGAGACTGTTGACGGTAAGCTTCAAATCACTATTGAGTGCGAGCAGTAGGCTCAATTATATTAACCCCAAAAATCTTAATCTCCCTTAAGGGAGAAAGATGTTATTTTTCAATCCAGTAAAGACTGTTTCACTTAAGCATGGCTGGTTCTATCACTACCGCGTGCATGATGCGCGGGTTAATGGATTGCTGGATAATGGCTTTTCAAAATTAAAGGATTATATTGACCTGACTTTCAAGTACTGCCCGCAAAAACCGTTTGATGAGGGCGGCCGTGCAAGCAGCATGAAAGTTCCTGTGACAATCGATATGGTTGAAAAGCAGGGCGAGCTTTGCCGGCTTACGGCAGAGGGGCATATTGCATATAAAGACGCATACAAGCAGAACCACTCGCGCGTACAGGTACACTTTCTTGATAAAGACCCTGCCACACTTGCTTGTGAGCTTCCTCTTTGGATGCTCAAGGATGAAATGAATGGCAACGCAGAAGGCATAGATGAGGGCCTTTTCCCGATGTCAGGGCACGTTGATGTTTTGAGGATACATGACGGGAAGATAAACATACTTGACTACAAGCCAAAGGCGCACAAAGAAAAGTACGCTGCAACCCAGCTATACATTTATGCATTGATGCTCTCAAAGCGCACAGGCATACCGATTGAGAAGATGTCGTGCGCATACTTTGACGAGAATGTTGAGTATTGGTTTGACGCGGATAAGGTTTGTTTTGATAGTGTGGTAAATGCGTAAAATCGTTCTTCATGAAACCGCAAAATGTTTGGCGTAGTACATACAGTCTTTTACGGGTACAAATTCGTAGTTGTCTTTTCTAGATGTACCCCCAAGAAAGTCTTGTATTTATGTGACCTAGCCAACGCTAATAGAAAGAAAGCCCCGGGAGGGACTTGAACCCCCGACCGCGTGATATCCTGGCATCCGCTCTTCGCGTTTGCAAATCACACGTACAAGTTTCGCGCTTACGAGTCACGCGCTCTACCACTGAGCTACCGAGGCATTTTTGGTGCGCGAATCCGCGCGAAATATGTGCTCACTTTGAGCGCGAGATGAGCCATCAAAAAGCTTGAAAAGCATATCCAATAGCATTTGTTGATTTTCATGATATTTAATGAGCGAGTCCGAAATAAATCTGGTCTATGCTGAATAGCATCATAAAAACTTAAAAACCCACTGCTATTTGAGAATCTACTTCTTCTTTTTCTTCGCTTTTATCTTTGCAATTATGAATTTCCTGCCACACGCCGGGCAAGCGGGGCGATATGGCCTTTTCTCAAATTCTTCTGTGAACTCGTTTTCTGCAGAGCAAAACGGGCATTTTAGGATAATGTTGAACTTTTCATCACCCTTGATGCGCCACATTATTATTTTTCCGGTCTTTTCTTCGTCGTCATTTTCAAGGGCTCTGTTGGTAAAATAATTCGTGTCTCCTATTGAAGGAAATGTTGGCATATAATCACAACTATAATGTGCTGCAAGGGCTTTATATAAGTTTGACCCTCAAAAAAGCGCATCCTGCAACGGATTAGTAAACTATATATACTCAGTCAGATGTTTAATTAATAAATCCGCACGGAGGTGAATCTATGGTCGATTATCTCATGCCAAAATACGATGAATTCGAAGACAAGGACGATGAAGACGAAGGCGATGGAGACAGCGAAGACGAAGAGCAGGACTACTAAGTCTTCTGATTTTTTTAGTGCAGGGTACCTATTCTTTCAGGAAAGGGCGCCCTGTTTCTTTTTCCATTTATAGTCAAGGCACTACTAATTTGAGTGCAGCGCCTTGCCATAT